>JBFHXQ010000015.1:0-16693 GCA_041598895.1 Woeseiaceae bacterium
TAGGCCGTGGCCCCCCAAATCCGTTCGCCGGCGTAATGAAACTCGATCTGCGGGACTTTGCGGCCCTTGAAGTCACGCTCCACGAGGCGATGGTTGCGCGGATCGAGCAGGAACGGCAAAGGCACCTCGAACGTGTACTCGACCTCGGTCGTGTCGAGTTCGAGCTCGGCACCGCCCGGGACAATGCCGATGACCGACGTCACGGCAAACCCCGTAATCGTTGGCATCGGGGGCAGAAATCCGATGACCGAGACCTGCTCCTCGCCGATGCCGATTTCCTCCCGTGTCTCCCTGAGCGCGGTCGCGACGATGTCGGCATCACCGTGTTCCATCCGGCCGCCGGGAAAGCTCACCTGGCCCGCATGCTGGGTAAGCTCTGCCGCGCGCTGCGTCAGTAACACCGACAATGTCTCTGTTCGGTCGATCACGGGTATCAGGACCCCGGCCGGCCGCAGCGTCCCGGAGATGCGCTCACGCAGCCCTGCCGGCCAGAAGCGCACATTCGGCGGCATCGTGACGTCGAGTGGATCTGCAGGCGCGGCGGTATCCGCGAGGCGCCGTTGGAGTTCGGCGGCGCTGATAGCGGAATTATCGGCCATCGGGAAGCGTGCCGGACCGGTGTTTAATTCTTGATCCCACCTTCGGTCAGCGCGGCGGGATCGAGCAGGCGATCGAGTTCCTCGTCGCTCAGGTCCGTCATTTCCTTCGCGACCTCTTTGACCGGGCGGCCCTCCGCATAGGCCCTTTTGGCCACCGCGGCGCCTTTTTCATAGCCGATAACGGGATTCAATGCGGTCACGAGTATCGGGTTTCTAAAAAGGGCGCGGTTGACGTTGTCGCTATTGACCCGAAAGCCCGCGATCGCCTTGTCGGCGAGGCAGGCGCTGGCGTTCGCCAGCAGCTCGATCGACTGCAGCAGATTGTAGGCAACGACCGGCAGCATGACGTTGAGCTGGAAATTTCCCGACTGGCCCGCCATCGCGATCGTCGCATCGTTGCCGACAACCTGGGCTGCGACCATGGCCACGGCCTCGGGAATCACAGGGTTGACCTTGCCCGGCATGATGCTGGACCCGGGCTGCAGTGCGGGCAGCTCGATTTCGCCGATACCCGCGAGCGGTCCGGAGTTCATCCAGCGCAGATCGTTGGCGATTTTCGTCAGGCTGACCGCCAGAACACGCAGCTGGCCCGAGACCTCGACCGCCGTATCCTGGCTGCTCATGGCTTCGAACGTGGACTCGGCCGGCGCGAAATCGATGCCGGTCTGCTCGGAGAGCAGGACCGCCACTTTGGCTCCGAATTTCGGGTGCGCGTTGATGCCGGTACCGACCGCCGTGCCGCCCTGGGCGAGCCGACACAGCCGCGGCATCGACGTGGCCAATCGCGCCCGGCCGCTATCAACCTGCGCACGCCAGCCATCGAGCTCCTGTCCGAACGTCACCGGCATCGCGTCCATCAGGTGCGTCCGGCCGGTCTTGACCACGGCAGACAGCTCCGCGGCCTTTTGCTCGAGCGCCTCCGACAGCGTCTGCAGCGCAGGCTCGAGATGCTCGCGAATCGCGATTGCGGCACTGACGTGCACACAGGTCGGAATTACGTCATTGCTGCTCTGACTCATGTTGACGTGGTCGTTCGGATGTACCTCGGCACCGAGCCGCTCGGATGCGAGATGCGCAATCACCTCGTTGGCATTCATGTTCGAGCTGGTGCCGGACCCGGTCTGAAACACGTCGATCGGAAACTCCCGATCATGGTGCCCGTTTGCTACTGCCATGGCCGATTTCTGGACTGCGATTGCGATGTCGCTTTTGAGCAGACCGAGTTCCGCATTCGCCCCTGCGGCCGCCCACTTGACGAGACCGAGCGCTGCAATGAACCGGCGCGGCATCGCGAGGCCGCTGATCGGGAAATTCTCGACGGCACGCTGCGTCTGCGCCCCCCACAGCGCATCAGCCGGGACCTTCAGTTCGCCCATGCTGTCGTGTTCGGTGCGAAAGGCCTTTTCGTTCATTGCGCAAGACTCCTGCTGAATGGCCGGCAACCCCCGAGAAAACGAGGCCCGCAGCCGCGACGAAGGCAGCGCACGGGCGCCAGCGCCGCGGTGCATTCGTGTATGATTTCCGCTTTGCGCGCGCAAGTTTACACCGGTTTTAAGCCCATGAAAGTCTCGCCGCTGCTCGCCCTCTCGCCGGCCGATGGCCGCTACGCCGACAAGGTCACGGCGCTGCGCGAAATCTTCGGTGAGTACGGGCTCATTCGATACCGCGTGCTGGTCGAGATTCGCTGGCTGCAGTGTCTTGCGGACGAGCCGTCTGTGCCCGAAATCGGTCCCCTGTCGAGCGTAATGAAATCCACGTTGAACCGGCTGATCGACGAGTTCACGCTTGACGACGCCGAACGGGTCAAAGCAATCGAAGCAACGACGAATCACGACGTCAAGGCCGTCGAATATTTCATTCGTGAACGGCTCAGCGGCGCGTCCGAAACGGGCTCCCTGAGTGATTTTCTGCACTTCGGCTGCACTTCCGAGGACATCAATAATCTCGCCTATGCCCTGATGCTGCGCAACGCCCGCGACCGGGTAATCCTGCCGGCAATGCGGGATCTGCGCGCCAAGCTCAAGGCCATGGCAAAAGAGCACGCTGCATTGCCGATGCTGTCGCGGACCCATGGCCAGGCCGCAAGCCCGACGACTCTGGGCAAGGAAATCGCGAACACGGCTGTCCGTGTGGAGCGGGCCCAGCGGCAATTCGCCGCAGTCGAAGTGCGCGGCAAATTCAACGGCGCGGTCGGCAATTTCAATGCGCATCATGTCGCTTATCCGGATACGGACTGGCCTGCCGTCAGCCGTCGCTTCATCGAGCTGCTCGACCTCGACCCGAATCTGTATACGACACAAATCGAGCCCCACGACTGGACAGCCGAGTACGCGCATGCGCTCGTACGTTACAACACCATACTGATTGACTTTTGTCGCGACATCTGGGGGTACATATCGCTCGGCTACCTGTCGCAGCGAGCCGCACCTGACGAGGTCGGGTCCTCAACAATGCCGCACAAAGTGAATCCGATCGACTTCGAAAATGCCGAGGGTAATCTCGGCGTTTCGTCGGCACTTTTGAATCACTTCGCCGAGAAGCTACCCATTTCCCGCTGGCAGCGCGATCTCACGGACTCAACGGTACAGCGAAATGTCGGCGTCGCAATTGCGCATCTTATGATCGCGCTCCGGTCCGTCCGGAAAGGACTCGAAAAACTCGATGTCGATCGCGGGCGTGTGGCGGAGGACCTGGGTGCAGCGTGGGAAGTTCTGGCCGAAGCCGTCCAGTCCGTCATGCGGCGTCACGGCATTCCGGAGTCGTACGAAACGCTGAAAAAACTGACGCGTGGGCGCGCCGTCGATCAGCGCCTCATGCAGGACTTCGTGAACGGTCTCGACATTCCGAAGTCTGAAAAACAGCGTCTGCTGGCGCTGACCCCCGAGACATACACCGGACTCGCGGAGCGCCTCGTGCGCGAACTGTGAACCGCTCCGCCTGCGCAGCGTTCCGGACTATGTCAAATCAGGGCGGCGTTAGCCGCTGCGCCCTGATTGCCCGGAAACCCGCACCCGCTGCGGGATTGCGCAAATTCTTGCCAATGACCGGGCGGTAAAAACGTGACGCAGTCGACACGCGTTTGCGTGCCCTGCCGGTAAGATCTTCTCACCGCCGCGCGTTTGCTCCGAGACGGGCCTAGCGACGGTCCTGCCGGACCGTTTCGGGACGACAACATGACATTTTGGGGTGCGAATAACGACCGGGATGGAAAAGACTGAAGAAAAGAACACGCGGTGGGTTATTTCCACACGCGAAGAAATGCGCCAGGCGGCCATCGAAGTCGTCCGAACGGCAAAGCGAAAAGTCTCGATCTTCACGCACGACCTGGAACCCGGGATCTACGATGATCCCGATTTTCTGGAGATCATCAAACGGCTCGTGCTTTCACAGGCCTATTCGCGCATTCGAGTCTTGATCGCCGATCCGTCACGTGCGATCAAAACCGGCAACAATTTCGTGCACCTGGGCCGACGGCTCAACACGTACATCGAATTCAGGAACATACGAGAAGACTTGCGGACGCATCCGGAAGCGTTCTGCATCGCCGACGAGACGGCGCTCGTGTACCGCCTTCAGGCAGCGCGCTGGGAGGGCATCGTCGACACCTACGAACCCGCAGTCGCCAAGATGTATGCGGCAATGTTCGATGAAATCTGGCTTGCGAGCGAAGTCGAACCGGAATTCCGCCAGCTCAACTTGTAACAAGGATCGTGCATGTTGCCGACCGACCTGACAGTGTCTGCTGTCGTCGAAAAGGATGGCCAGTTTCTGCTCGTGGACGAACACGTCGGGGGACGACTCGTTCTGAATCAGCCGGGCGGGCACATCGAATCCGGCGAACCTCCCGAGGACGCGCTCATTCGCGAAGTGCTCGAGGAGACGGGCTGCACGGTGAGCTGCGGCGATCTGGTCGGCGTTTACCTCTGGATCCATCCGCAGTCCCGCCAGCAGTTCTTGCGCATCGTTTACGCCGCGGAGTATCTGCGCTGCGACGAGCACCGACAGCTGGACTATGGTGTCGTCGGCCGGATGTGGCTCACCGCGGACGAAGTTGAAACGCGTCGCGCGCGCCTGCGCTCGCCGGTCGTGCTGCGCTGCATCCGTGATTATCAGTCCGGCCGGCGGCTGTCCGATACGCTGCTGACCGGCATGCTGCCGCTGCACAACAACGTCGACGCCGTGCTGGCCCGAGCCGACCTGGTCTGACGCTCGCACCGAGCGACAGGCGCGAGCGCGACTCCCACCCGGGTGCCGGGGCACAGGATGGTAGAATTCGTCGGCTATGAAGCCGGCACTCGACAACGTCAATAAGCGCCGCGTCGTCGTCGGGCTCTCGGGCGGCGTAGACTCGGCCGTGGCCGCTGTTCTGCTCCGGAACGCGGGCGCCGACGTGCATGCGCTCCACATGAGCAACTGGGACGACGACGGCGACTACTGTACTGCGGCAACCGACCTGCAGGACGCACGCGTTGTCTGCGAGCAGATCGGAGTACCGCTGCATCATGTGAACTTCGCGAAGGAGTACCGCGAGCGCGTGTTTCAGTATTTTCTCGACGAATATCGCGCAGGCCGCACGCCGAACCCCGATGTGCTGTGCAACCGCGAAATCAAGTTTGGCGTTTTTCGCGCGCACGCAAAGCGCCTTGGTGCGGACCTGATCGCAACCGGTCACTACGCGCGTATCGCGGAGATCGACGGCACGCCCGCCCTGCTCAGGTCGGTGGACCGCCACAAGGACCAGACCTATTTTCTGCATGCCGTGGACGGCGAGGCGCTGGCCGAAGCCGTGTTTCCGCTCGGCGACCTGCAAAAGTCTGCAGTGCGCAGCATCGCGTACGAATTCGGGCTTGCCGTACACGACAAGAAAGACAGCACCGGGATCTGCTTCATCGGTGAACGCCCGTTTCGCGAATTTCTGAGTGCCTACCTCCCCGCAAATCCCGGACCGATACGCACGCCCGACGGCCGGGAAGTCGGCCGTCATCACGGGTTAATGTTCTACACGCTGGGGCAGCGCCAGGGCCTCGGCATCGGCGGGCTGAGCGATGCCCGTGATGCGCCCTGGTACGTTGTGGAAAAAAACCTTGAAGACAATGCGCTCGTTGTCGATCAGGGACCGAGCAGCTTGTTGCTGAGCGATGCCCTCATCGCGACACAGGCGCACTGGATCGGCGCGATGCCTGTCGGGCTCGACGTCGGCTTAGACTGCATGGCCAAGGTTCGCTACAGACAGCCGGACCAGGCCTGCACGGTTACACAGCGTGACGCGACAGGCGAGCTCGTCGTTCGATTTAATGAACCGCAGCGCGCCGTTGCGCCCGGCCAGTTTGTCGTATTCTACGCCGGCGATCGTTGTCTCGGTGGCGCAGAAATCGAGCGTACATATTCGCCTGCAGAGCATCGGCAGAAATTACGCGCGGCCGCATTTCACTGAGCGATGTGATTCGCCATCCGTTATACTTTGTGCCCTTCGCGGCCTGTCAGGCTGCGGGCTGACAACTCATTCCCGGAGAGAACACGATGAAGGACAGCTTCGGTGCGCGTTCGTCGCTGGCAGTGGACGGCGACGACTTCGAGATTTTTCGTCTGGATGCCGTTTCGGAGGGTCACGTCGAGCGACTCCCGTACTCGCTAAAAATTCTGCTCGAAAATCTTCTGCGCCACGAGGACGGACGCGACGTTACTCGCGACGATATCCTTGCGCTGGCCAACTGGGACCCGAAAGCCGAACCGAGTACGGAAATCTCATTCACACCGAGTCGCGTGATCCTGCAGGACTTCACGGGAGTGCCCGCCGTCGTTGATCTCGCGGCCATGCGCGACGCGGTCGTGAAGCTGGGCGGTTCCGCGGATCGCATCAATCCTTTGTCTCCGGCCGAGCTCGTCATCGATCACTCGGTGCAGGTCGATTCATACGGCACGCACAATGCGCTCGACCTCAACAACAAGATCGAATTCAATCGCAATAAAGAGCGGTATTCGTTTTTGCGCTGGGGCCAGTCGGCCTTCGAAAATTTTCGCGTTGTGCCACCCAACACCGGCATCGTGCATCAGGTCAACCTCGAGTACCTGAGTCGCGTCGTATTCGACACGATGCTCGAAGGACGGCGCAGCGCCTATCCTGATACGGTCGTCGGCACGGACTCGCACACAACCATGATCAACGGCCTGGGAGTACTGGGTTGGGGCGTCGGTGGGATCGAGGCCGAGGCCGCGATGCTGGGCCAGCCGATCACGATGCTGATTCCGCAGGTGATCGGTTTCAAGCTGACAGGGGCGCTGCGGGAAGGCGCAACGGCGACGGACCTCGTGCTGACCGTCACGGAAATGCTCCGCGAGAAGGGCGTGGTCGGCAAATTCGTCGAATTTTTCGGAGACGGACTGTCGCAATTGCCGCTGGCCGACCGCGCGACGCTCGGCAACATGTCGCCGGAATTCGGATCGACCTGCGCGATTTTCCCGATCGATGTCGAAACGATTCGCTATCTCGAACTGTCCGGTCGCGAGCCGAAGCATATTCGGTTGATCGAAACCTATGCCCAGGAACAGGGGCTATGGCGGCGTGACGGCGATGCAGACAGCCTCTACAGCGACACACTCGAACTGGACATGGGCGAAGTCGAGCCCAGCATCGCCGGACCGAAACGCCCGCAGGACCGGATCTCGCTCAGCGCCGCAGACAGCACGTTCAAAAAGCATCTGAAGGACATGACGGCAAAACGTAAAGCCGGCGGGTCTGGCGTCGCGAAGCTCGACGGCGAGGATGTCGAAATTCGCGATGGCGACGTGCTGATTGCGGCCATCACGAGCTGCACGAACACCTCGAACCCGGCGGTGATGGTCGCAGCCGGGCTGCTCGCCCGCAACGCGAATGCGAAAGGCCTAAAAACGAAGCCCTGGGTCAAAACCAGCCTCGCACCGGGTTCCAAGGTCGTCACCGATTACCTCGAAAAGTCAGGCCTGGTTGACGATCTCGAAATGCTGGGCTTCTACGTCGTAGGCTACGGCTGCACGACCTGTATCGGCAACTCCGGTCCGCTGAAACCGGAAATCGCGGACGCCGTTAAAAAGGCGACATCGTCGGCACGAGCGTGCTCTCGGGCAATCGCAATTTCGAAGGCCGCATCCATCCGCTCGTACGCATGAATTTTCTGGCATCGCCGCCTTTGGTCGTAGCCTATGCGCTTGCCGGCAATCTGGACGTGAACCTGTTCGACGATCCGCTGGGCAAGGATCAGAACGGTGATCCTGTGTACCTGAAAGACATCTGGCCGAGCCAGACCGAAATTCACGAAACGATTGCGCAAAATATCGACTCGAACATGTTCAAGTCCAGCTACGAAAGCGTTTTCGCGGGCGACGACAACTGGAACAAGCTCGACGTGTCCGGCGGCGAGATCTACTCGTGGGACGAAGCGTCGACCTACGTCAAGAATCCGCCGTATTTCGAAGGCATGACGGAGGTCCCGCCTGCGGTCGACGACATCGGCGGAGCGCGCGTTCTGGCACTCCTCGGCGATTCGGTGACGACGGACCACATTTCGCCCGCTGGGAGCATCGCACTCGACAGCCCCGCCGCGGAGTATCTGCAGTCTCACGGCGTCAAGCCGGCCGATTTCAATTCCTACGGCTCCCGCCGCGGCAATCACGAGGTGATGATGCGCGGCACGTTTGCGAACATTCGCCTGCGTAACCAGCTTGCGCCAGGGACGGAGGGCGGCTGGACGCGCCATCAGCCGAGCGGTGAGCAGATGTCCATCTACGATGCTGCGCTCCGATACCGGCAGGAAGGCACGCCGCTGATCGTGATTGCAGGCACTGAGTACGGCACGGGCTCTTCAAGGGACTGGGCGGCCAAGGGCACGCTGCTGCTCGGCGTGAAAGCCGTCATTGCGAAAAGCTTCGAGCGCATCCACCGCTCCAATTTGATCGGGATGGGCGTGCTGCCGCTGCAATTCATGGACGGCGAGGACGCCAAATCGCTGGGTCTCAAGGGCACCGAGCGCTACGACATCACGGGCCACGAGTTTGCAGATTCCGGCACGGTAACGGTCACGGTGACTCCGGAGAGCGGTGAGTCGATCACGTTTACCGCCAAAGTGCGCATCGATACACCGAAGGAACGCGATTACTACGAACACGGCGGCATCCTGCATTACGTTTTACGGCAGCTCGCTGCCTGATGATGACTTGTCCGCGCGTACCGACATCCCCGCATCCCTGATCGGCGCTTTACGGGACGCGCGGCATATCTGCGTCCTGACCGGCGCCGGCATCTCGGCGGAAAGCGGCCTGCCGACATTTCGCGATCCCGACGACGGGCTGTGGGCCGAGCACGACCCCTATGTGCTCGCATCACCCGACGGCTTTCGCAGCGATCCTGCACTCGTATGGCGCTGGTATCGCTGGCGCCGCAATCTCGTCGCGCAAGCCGAGCCGAATGCCGGTCACGTCGCACTTGCGAAGCTTGCTTCAGTCGTGCCGCGGCTGACGCTCGTCACGCAGAACGTCGACGGACTGCACCAGCGCGCCGGTAGCTCCGCCGTCATCGAGTTTCACGGCAATCTCTTTGAGACACGGTGTTTCGACGAGCACACCGTCATCGACATCGACGACGAAAAGGACATACCGACCTGTCCGAATTGCGGCGCGCTCGCCCGCCCGGGCGTTGTCTGGTTTGGCGAAGCGATACCGGAGGCCGCGCTCAATGAGTCGTTCGCGGCTGCCGCGGACTGCGACGTGTTTCTCTCCGTGGGCACGTCGTCGCAGGTCTACCCGGCTGCCGGTCTCGCCGAGGCCGCCCGCGATGTCGGTGCAACCGTCGTGGAGATAAATCCCGAGCCAACAGAGCTCGCCTCCGGCTTTCGGTTTGCGCTGCAGGGCAGCGCCGGGGCGGTGCTGCCCGACCTGCTAGAATCGATCGCCCGCTGACCCCCAAGGATCCGACGTGGCGCAATCCGCTGAAAGCATGCTGAGACGCCCGCTCTGGGTACGCGCCGCGGCGTACGTCGTCGTCGCGATCTTGTTCGTCTGGATCATCGTCGCAATCTGGTGGTCCCGGAGCCCGGAGATTTTCTGGGTGAATCACACGGTCGACAACGACCGCGTCGTGGTCGGCTATTCGACGACCGATACGCTGATCCGGGTCGCCGAGACGCTGCTCGACAAGCCGGGCGGCTACCTGTCGAATGATCGGCTGCCACCGAGCGTGTTTCTCGACAACATCCCGAATTGGGAATACGGGGTGCTGCAGCAGGTCCGCGATCTGGCGCGCGTCATCCGCAACGACTACAGCCGCAGTCAGTCGCAGTCGAAAGAAGACCCCGATGTCGCGCTCGCCGAACCGAAGTTCTTCTTCGACAACAACTCCTGGATCCTGCCGCGCACGGAGGCCGAATACCGCGACGCGATCAAGGGATTCAGGCAATATCGCGACCGACTTACGGGTCGCGGTCCGCCGGAGGCCCAGTTCTATGCGCGGGCCGACAACTTGCGGGAATGGCTTGCGCAGGTCGAAAAGCGCCTCGGCAGCCTGACGCGACGACTCGGAGACAGTGTCGCAACCACACGCATCAACGAAAGTCTTGCCGGCGATCCGTCCGCCGAGGCGACCACGACGGTGCCGGACAAGGTGGACGTGCGCACGTCCTGGTTCGAGGTTGACGACATCTTTTTCGAAGCGCGGGGCACGGCCTGGGCACTCGTGCATTTCTTTCGCGCCGCGGAATTCGATTTCGGCCAGGTCCTCGCCGACAAAAACGCGCAAGCCAGCGTGCGCCAGATCATTCGTGAGCTCGAGGCGAGCCTGCAGCCGCTGCGATCACCGTTGGTCCTGAACGGCAGCGGCTACGGCTTCTTCGCGAATCATTCCCTCGTCATGGCCAACTACCTGGCGCGCGCCAACGCGGCGGTCATCAATCTTCGGGAACTGCTGGACCAGGGCTAAGAAACCAGCTAAAGAAACATTCTTAATCTACTGTTATTTCAGTAGAAACCTAGCCAGCTTGGAACCTGTTTCCAGGCGTCGGACAGCGCCCGGTCCAGGCGCCGGTAGTCCGGCTCATGGCGGGCGACCAGGGCCCAGAAACGCCGCGAGTGATTCATGTGCCGCGCGTGACAAAGCTCATGGACCATCAGGTAGCGCAGCAGCTCCGGGGCGACGAACAGCAGGCAGTAGTTAATGCTGATCGTGCCACTCTGCGAATGGCTGCCCCAACACGTGCGTTGCCCGCGTACGTGCATGGCACGATAGGCGTTGCCCGTCGACGCCGATAGTCTGCGCAGCCTGGGCGCGAACTCCTCCTTCGCGACGACGCCAAGCCAGCGCTTCAGGGCCGCGATGCAGAGACGGTCGTCCTGCGTGCGTCCCGTCAAGAGAACCCGGCCGCGAACGCGCCGAAAACGCACCGCACCGGCGCCGTTTTCATACCGGTAGGCAACCTGGACTTCACTGCCTATCGCCGGCAGCGACACGCGCTCGGGAAGTGCGAAGGCTTCGGGCACGTGCTCATGAGCAAATTCGGCGCGCGCTTTTGCAATCCAGTCGCGATTCTCGTCGACGAACGCCTGGACTTCGGCGGGCCGGGTGCGCCTGGGGACAACGACCTCGACGCCGCCGCGCGGAAACACGCGGATCGACAGCCGCTTGGCCCGACTGCTTTCGCGCACCGAAAAATCCGGCCGCAGCGAGGGACCTAGAGACGTCTCGAACAGGGATAGCTGTGATTCGGGGCCCGGCACCCCCCTATTCTACGGCCGATCGCCGCTGAATCGAACCGCGTCGGCAAGGCGCATTGCGCCCTCGACCCCGCCCACCCCGGCGGATTCGCTGATAAACAAGTCGACCGGCCGCTCGAGCCGCAATTTGCCCAGAACGCTTGATCCCGGACCAATAACGACCTGCGGCTTGTGCGACCGCGACGTGCCCCATCCGGAAGGCTTTTCGACGATGAGATCGCCGTGCAGCACTGCGCCGTTCGCAAGCGTGACGTCTCCGTTGACGGTTTCCAGATTGCCGGCAATGTCCGTGCCATCGAGTTTGATCGCACCATTGACGCTGCGAAGGTCCCTGGTCACGCGGCTGCCCGGGCCGATTCCGATGCGGCCGTTGACGGCGGTGACATCGCCGTCGACGGTCACGTTTTCAGCGACCCGGATCGACCCGTTTACGCTGCTGAGCGTGTGGCTGCGGACGCCGGCACCGATGAGGAGGTTGCCGTTCACCGTCTCGGCCTCCTCGATCGCCGCTTCGTTCTCGACGTCGACAGTCCCATTGACGGTGTGTACGCCGCCGGCAACGCTTGCCCCGGCGCCGATGGACACATTGCCATTGATTGATGAGGCTCCCTCTGACCGCGCGCCGGCCTCGATGCGCACGCTTTTATTGACACTCTCTGCCGCGGTTGCTGCGACCAATAACAGCGTTGCCAGCATTGCCGTTGCCACGCGACCGGCAGATACGCTTTCCATCGTCGATACCTCTTCGGGACTGTTAGTGAATTGGATGCCGCCCCGCCTGTGATGGTTGCAATACGCTTGAAACGTCGCTGGTGGTTCGCAGGTCCATTCGCTACGCTAACGCCCATATTGAACCTCGCCTCATTCGAATGTCGATAGCCCTGGAAGCCCGCAATCTCGTTAAAGTGTACCCGGGCGTACGCGCCGTGGATGGCGTCAGCTTCGCCGTTCGCGAGGGAACGTGTTTCGGACTGCTCGGGCCGAACGGTGCGGGCAAGACCACTACCGTAGAGATCATCGAAGGCGTGACTCCCGCAACGTCGGGTGAGGTGTTCTATTTCGGCCGACCAGCGGGCCGCGAATTTCGCGAGGAAGCCGGCATACAGTTTCAGAATACGGCGCTGCAGGATTTTCTGACGGTGCGCGAGACGCTCGAGATGTTTCAGAAGCTCTATGATCGCCAGGCGAACCTGGGAAGCATCATCGAGGCGTGCTCACTGGCTGATCTAACGGACCGCGACAATCGGAAACTTTCCGGCGGGCAGCGACAGCGCCTGATGCTCGCTGTCGCTCTCGTGAACCGTCCGCGACTCGTGTTTCTGGACGAGCCCACGACCGGCCTCGATCCGCAGGCGCGCCGGAATTTCTGGGCACTCGTGCAGCGTATCCAGGCGAACGGCACGACGATCGTGCTGACGACGCATTACATGGACGAGGCGCATATCCTGTGCAACGAAATCGCGATCATGGACGAAGGCCGACTCATTGCGGAGGGTAACCCCGACGCGTTGCTGCAGGCGCGCTATCGAGGCCTCGTGATCGAACTTCCGATAGAGGACGTTCCGGCTGATCTCGACGGCATTGACCACCGCCGCATAGACAGGCTGGGCATCGTCGAAATACCGTCGAGCGATGTGACGCGGAGCCTCGGGGAGCTGACCGCGCTGACGGCCGACCTGAATCGGGTCAAGATTCGCCAGCCCAATCTCGAGGACCTGTTCCTCGACCTGACCGGCCACACGCTGCGAGCCTGACGAGTCGACGCCCCGATGTTCGGACGTATCTACGCCATCTTTCGCGCCCGCAACCTCGAATTCCTGCGAGACAGAGGTACACTTGCCTGGAACATCGTGCTGCCGATCGCGTTAATGTTCGGTCTCGCCGTGATCTTCGGCGACGAAGGCCGCAACGAGTACACGGTCGGTATCGTGCATGACCAGGGCGCGCTCGCCACGACAGCGCATCCATTTCTCGACACCCGATACATCCACTTCGTGCCCATCACCGACATCGAGACCGGCGTGCGCAAGGTGTCACGGCATCAGCTCGATCTGCTCGTCGATCTGGACGGGCGCCAACGCTACTGGATAAACGCGGATTCGCCGAAAGGCTTTTTCGCAGAGATCGCGCTGCTGCGTGCGGTAGAACTGGCCGGCGATACGATCGAAAAGGCGCCGATCAGCGGCGAGGCCGTCCGTTACGTGGACTGGGTGCTGCCCGGAATTCTCGGGATGAACATCATGTTCAGCTCCCTATTCGGCGTCGGCTACGTCGTGGTGCGCTATCGGAAGAACGGTTTTCTCAAGCGTCTGCGTGCGACGCCGCTGACCGCGCTGGAATTTATTATTGCGCAGGTCGCATCCCGCCTGATTCTGATCATGGCGATCACCACGGTCGTATTTCTGGGAACGAAATACCTCCTCGATACACCGATGGAGGGCAGTTACGCAACGCTGTTCCTGATCGCGATTGTCGGCACGATCGCAATGATTTCGATGGGCCTGATCGTCGCGGCCCGCGTGACGAGTGAGGAACTCGCCGGTGGCCTCGTGAACATCATCACCTGGCCGATGATGCTGATGTCGGGCGTGTGGTTCTCGCTGGAGGGTGCGGGTGAATTCGTGCGCAGTGCTGCAAGCGTTTTTCCGCTGACTCACGTGCTCGACTCTGCGCGGGCGGTAATGCTCGACGGCGCGACGCTTTACGAAGTGGCTCCGAACCTGATTGCGCTAACGCTTATGAGCGCGATATTTCTGGGAATCGGCGCCGCACTTTTTCGCTGGCGGGCGGCCTGAACGATGCCCTGCCCCCTCATCGATATAGGCGCAAACCTCACGCACGACAGCTTCGATGCGGACCGTGGCGCCGTGCTTGAGCGGGCGCGGAACGCAGGCGTCGTCAAGATGATCGTTACCGGCAGCAGCGCCGATTCCAGCCGGGAGGCGGTCGCGCTTGCTGAGCGGTGGCCGAGTGTCTTGTACGCGACGGCGGGGATCCATCCACATCATGCAGCGGAGTTCGATGCTGCCAGCGCCGCGAGCATTCGAGCCCTCGCCGAGCGCGACGTTGTCGTCGCGATCGGCGAATGCGGACTCGATTATTTTCGGAATTTCTCACCGCGCGAGGCGCAGCGCGAGGCATTCCAGGCCCAGCTCGAGTTAGCCGCCGACACCGGTCTGCCGGTGTTCCTGCATCAGCGCGATGCCCACGACGATTTCGTGGAGCTGCTCGAACCGATGCTGCCTCGCCTGAAGCGGGCCGTCGCACACTGCTTCACCGGGGAGCACGAATCTTTGCACGAGTATCTCGCGATGGGCCTTTGGATCGGCATCACCGGCTGGATCTGTGACGAACGTCGCGGCACGCACCTCCGCGAGATCGTGCACATCGTGCCGGACGATCGACTCATGCTCGAAACCGACGCCCCTTATCTGCTGCCGCGCACGCTCGAACCCAGGCCGAAATCGCGGCGTAACGAACCCGCCTATCTGCCGGAAGTTCTGCGGGTCGTCGCGGCCGCGCGTGACCAGAGTGCCGCCTATGTCGCTGCGACTACCACGGCGAATGCGACGCAGTTTTTCGCGCTGGAAAGCAATTAACGTCAGCTTATGTTTAGTCCGATGTCACACGCAAGATTCTGAGGCAGCCCGGCAAAATCCTACTAACGGCGCACCGGGCGGTGGACCTACACTGCTCTGACTGCAATCGCATGACCGGGTACGGACACGATGGCCAATGCAATCGCAACTGGCGCGAGCGATCCAGGCTGGCTGAGAAGTCGACACTATGACCTGACGCTGATCCGCAGCGTCGCCCTCGTCGCAATCTTTTCCGGCGCAATCGTCGTCTGGAACCCCGATCTTTTCATGTTTGTTCTGATGGCCGATCTTTGGCTCCTCGGCTACCACCACGTCATCTCGACGCTGACGCGGCTGTCATTCGACCGGCAGAGCCTGAGGCAGCATCGCTTTCTGGTTTTCTATCTCCCGCCGATCGTCTTCGCGGCCACGTTCCTGCTTGCCTGGCAGGTCGGCTTCTGGGCGATTGCGACGCTGTATCTGTATTGGCAGTGGTTTCACTACACGCGCCAGAGTTGGGGTGTCAGCCAGGCCTATCGGCGCAAGGCCGGCGATCGCGTCGACGACGGTGCCTGGTTTTCCAAGCTGAGTTTCTATCTGCTGCCGCTGTACGGAATCTTGTATCGCTCGTGGCAGGCGCCCGAAGAATTTCTGTTCCTCGAATTGCGCGTCGTACCAGTTCCCGAGCTGCTAGTCGACGCCGTCGGTCTAGCAGCGCTGATCGCGATTGCGATCTGGGGAACGCGCCGCATCATGGCCTGGCGCCGCGGCAGGCTCGCACACGCACACACGTATTACATGCTGAGTCATTTTGCGATTTTCTTCATTGGCTACCGGCTCATTGACGACATCACGCATGGCTGGCTCGTGCTCAACGTCTGGCATAACGCTCAGTACATCCTGTTCGTGTGGCTTTTCAACACCAACAGATTCAAGGGCGGCGTCGACCCCGCGGCGCGATTCATCTCGACGCTGAGCCAGAACGCGAACAGGTGGAAGTATTTCGGTGTTTGCCTCGGCATCTCCACGACGCTCTACGTGGCGCTGTCGCTGCTCGTCGGTGGCACCACGCTCGCGGGCCTGCCAGTCGTCGTGCTGGTGTACCAGGCCATCAACTTCCACCACTACATCGTCGATTCCGTTATCTGGAAGATGCGCAAGAAACCGCTGCGCCAGAACCTCGGCCTGGACAAGGCCTGAACCGGAACTCCCGCTCCTCGCGGGCACGGCGTCGCGGCACGGCGCCGGCTGCTAACCGTGCTGCTCCTCCTCGTCCGGGACGGAGTCGAGCCGCACGTACGCCGGCACCTTGCGACGCAGCAGATCGACGAGAACCGGCTCCATGTAGGCGTAGATGTCCCGCAATCCCAGGACACCGATCTTCTTGTTCCTGACCAGGTCCGGAAAGCGCCGCATCAGGCACCGCCGGTGTGCCTCCTCCATCACAAGTATGACGTCCGCCCATTCGATGAGGTCGCCAGTGACCGGGGTCCTGGCATCGGCGTTCGTGCCAGTCCCGATCGCCTCGACGCCTTGATACTCGGAGAACACCGCTTCCGCCGTCGCGCTGCGCAAGCGATTTTCAGTGCAGACGAACAGGATTCGCGGCATCGGTGACTCACTGGCCCCGGCCTGACGAAGGCGGCACGACGCCGCCCGCGTCGTGCCCCGGCCGCACCAGGGCTTCAACTGAAGCAGACACTCAATAAGATATGATAATATGCTGAAATAACAAGCTAAAAAAAGAATCCAGTATTGCAGCATCGCTGTCGGCGAAAA
>JBFHXQ010000016.1:0-16324 GCA_041598895.1 Woeseiaceae bacterium
CACCAGGAGCGTAATGACCTGGCGATCGATGAACGACACCATCGACGCAAGGATCAGTATGAAGACGACATACCACTCGTAGACGAGAGGCCGATCGACATTGCCGCCACTCTGCGGTGTCATGCGATCGTCAGGATGCAACGATGCCGCGCGCGAACCTGTTCAGCTTCAACGTCTGGTGCTTGAAGTGTCCGGGCGCGTGGACATACGTGTACCGATCGTTCCATTCGTCTTCCCGCTCGTTCGGAGGATCCAGCCTGATTACCGTGATCGCAGTGTGCCTGGTCATGGATGTTTACCCTTTTCGTACACGACCTTGCCGTCGATAACCGTCATCTCGACCTCGAGACGCTGCAACTCGGCAGGTTCGAGGTCGTGAGGGTCTTCGGACAGTACGACAAAATCCGCCAGCTTGCCCGGCTCGATCGAGCCCTTGATGTTCTCTTCGAAGGCGAGATACGCGCCGTCGATCGTGAGCGCGCGCAGCGCCCGGTCCACGCTGATTCGCTGGTCTTGACCGAGGATGTGGCCGCTCTTGGTTTCCCGCGCCACCGCCGTGTAAAGGCAGTGAAGCGGTGAAATCGGCGTGACCGGGCAGTCGCCGTGCAGGCCGAATACGATGCCTTTTTCCTCCGCCGACCTCGTCGGGAAGATGCGCTCGGCGCGGTCGGGACCGAGAAACATCTCCCGATGCCGATCGCCCCAGCCGTGAATTTGCGCGGTGTAAAACGTGGTGATGATACCCAGGTGCGCCATGCGCTCGAGATGTTCCTCGGTCGCCATTGAGCAGTGTTCGATCCGGTGCCGGTGATCGGGACGCGGGCATGCCCGCAACGCCTGTTCAAACGCGTCGATGACCACACCGATGCAATGGTCGCCGTTGGCGTGAATGGCCAGCTGAAAACCGGCCTCGTGGTAACGTAATACGAGTTTGTTCAGCTCCTCGGGTTCGAAAATCAGGTATCCCTTTTTGTTTGAATCGCAGAAGTACGGTTCTGACATTGCCGCGGTCAAGCCGGGAATGGAACCGTCGGCGAAAATCTTGACCGCGCCGATTTTCAACCACTCGTCGCCACAGCCCGTGCCTATCCCGACCTCCCCGAGTGCAACGTCGTTGTCAATAAAGTCTTCGAGAACGGTCCAGATAAACGCGTAAACTCTTGGCGCGAACTTGCCGTTGGCGAATGCATGTTCGAACGCCTGCAACTCGCTCAAGCCGCCCCATACGCCGAGATTCGCATCGTGTGTCGACGTCACTCCGGCCTTAACATACTGGTCGCTGACGATCTTGAGGCCTTGCGCAACTTCCTCGGGCGTCTTTGGCGGTATCAGACGCAGAACCATGAGTCCCGCCGGCGGTTCCGCGAGCACGCCGGTCGGCACGCCGTGTTCGTCTCGCCGGATCTCGCCGCCATCCGGATCCGGTGTGTCTTGCGTAATGCCGGCCAGGTCGAGCGCAAGGCTGTTGACGCTGGTGAAATGCCCCGAGACGTGCCAGAGATGGACCGGGTGTTCGGGGGCCGCTTTGTCCAGATCCCGGCGGTCCGGGAATCGCTTTTCGGCCAGTAACGTATTGTCGAAGCCGTAGCCTTCGATCCAGGTACCTTTCGGCTGTGTCGCGGCGCGCTCCGCGACCTTATCCAGTATGTCGTCGATCGAAGCGTTCGATGCGGCGGTGCAATCGACCTGCAGCACGATGCGGGCGTTGGCGCTGACGTGGTTGTGCGACTCGACGAAGCCGGGTAGCAGGGTCTTGCCGGCGAGATCGAACACCCGGGTTTCCGGACCGCAGCGCTGAAGAACGACGCTGTCGGTGCCGGCCGCGAGGATTCTGCCGTTTTTCGCACAGACTGCCTGCGCTCCGGGCTGTTTCGCGTTGATCGTGATGACGTTGCCATTGACGAAGGCAATGTCGGCGCTGAGCTTGCCTAGCTCGCGCTGCAGTTGTGGCCGTTGTGCATCGTCGATCACGAACGCTCCCGCCGGGAGCGGCAGCCGGCGGCCGTCCACGGTTTCGGTGAAAACGTATATGCAATTTCGGGTGTGGTCGTTTTCGATGGATGCTAATGGAACATAGTCTGTTTATGCAAGTTCGAGGAGCCGGTGCCTTCCCGGCGCGGTCCGAGACGACTCGGGGACGTCGGGAACACCTCCGCAGGTTGCGGTTTCGAGCCTGATCGGTTGCCCCACACGCGGCGTACCCGTTTGTAATTCTGCAGGGCACTCAATATGATCGATCGATAGCCAATCTCATATTGCAAGTGGCTCGCACACACACCGGGAGTTCACATGCTGACAATCGGCATCGACGTTGGCGGCACGTTCACAGACATTTTTCTTCGTGACAGCGAGCGGGACGGCTGGGTCGTCCACAAAGTCGCTTCCACGCCGCCGAACTTCGCGGCCGGATTCATGACCGGACTGACCGAGGTACTCGAGAAATCGCATGCGTCGGGCGATTCCATCCAGCGCGTCGTGCACGGCACGACAGTCGCGACTAACTGCATTCTCACGCAAAGTGGCGCGAGGCTCGGATTCCTGTTGACGGAAGGTTGTCGCGACGTGCTCTACATCGGCCTCGGCTGGCGTCCGAAGATGTATGACCTCAACATGGACCCGGTAGAACCGCTGTTCCTGGCGCCGCGTCGGCGATCGCTCGGTGTGCGAGAGCGCACGGACGCGCGGGGCAACGTAGTGCTCGCACTCGATGAAGATCACCTGCGCTCGGTTGCCGAATCCCTCGTCGAGGCGCATCAGGTTGACGTATTCGTCGTTTGTTACCTGCACTCCTATGCGAACCCGACCCACGAGCGCCGCACTCGCGAGGTATTGAACGACATCTACCCGGACATTCCGGTTACGCTGTCCAGCGACATCTTGCCGCGGCGTCGCGAATATCGCCGTCTCGTCGTAACCGGCTTCGACGGCTACGTAAAACCGGCCGTAACAAGCTATCTGAACCGGCTTGTCGACGAACTCCGGGACAGCGGTGTGGCTGCGCCTTTGCATATCATGCAGTCACACGGCGGCGTCGGCGGTATCGAGAATGTCATCGAGAGACCCGTCGGCACGGTGTTGTCCGGGCTGGCCGCAGGCGTCATCGGTGCTGCGAATGTTGGCGCCTCCGCCGGCTATCCCGACTGCATCAGCCTCGACATGGGCGGTACGAGCACCGACGTCGCGCTGATCCGCGGCGGTCAGGCCCTGATAACGAACGCCGGCAGTTTCGAAGACTATCCGCTGAATGTGCCGATGATCGACGTACGCACGATCGGGGCGGGGGGCAGTAGCATTGCCTACGTCGATGAAGGGGGCGCGCTCAAGGTGGGACCGGAGAGCGCCGGCGCGAATCCGGGTCCGGCCTGCTACGGGCGGGGTGGCAGCGATCCGACGGTTACCGACGCCAGTCTGGTGCTCGGCTACCTGAATCCGGACACGTTTGCGGGCGGGCTCGACATCGATGTGCAGAAAAGCCGCGCGGCGATCGAGGACAAGATCTGCAAGCCGCTCGGCATGAACCTCGTCCAGGCCGCGCTGGGCATTCATTCAATCGTCAATTCCAACATGGCGCAGACGCTGCGTCTCGTGTCGATCAAGCGCGGTCACGATCCACGCGATTTCACGCTGCTGCCGTTCGGCGGCGCGGGTCCGCTGCAGGGCGGGCGGCTTGCCGAGCACGCGAACATTCGCAAGATACTCGTGCCGCCCACGCCCGGGGTTCTGTCCGCAATGGGCCTGATGCTGGCTCCGATTCAGCACGAAACGATGGCGAGTTTCGAGGTTTCGGCTGCAGAGACGTCAGCCGACGACATGCGCCGCGTATTCGCGCCGCTGGACAGGGTGAATGCGGGAAAAATGCAAAGTGACGGCGTCGAACTGGATGACGTCGAGGTCCGGTATTTCGCTGAAATGCGCTACGTTGGCCAGGCGCACGAACTCGAGATCCCAGTCGGGCCGACGATAGATGACGACTGCATCGGCAGGCTGATTCAGGTATTCCACGAGGCGCACATGCGGGCCTACAATCACTCTGATCCCCGAGCGGACACGGAATTCGTCACGCTGAGGTCGGTGCATCGCAGACCCCCGGACGAAAAGAGCCTGCTCGACCGTCAATCGAAGGCGGCTGCGGCGATGCCGCAGCCCGGCTATCGCAAGGCTTGCCTCTCTGCCGACGCGGGGTTCAGCGAGGTTCCGGTGTACCGACGCGACGACCTGGCGCCGGGGTTTCGGCTGACGGGCCCCGCAATTATCGAACAGCTCGACACGACGACGCTGATCTATGAGGGTCACCGGGCCGAAGTCGACGCCTACGGCAACATCATCATCGACGTACCGGCGGATGAGGATTGAACGGGCGTCGCCAGGCGATTGTGGTGTAAGCGGGATCTGCCCGCGGAGGCGAGACTGAATGGCATCGCTTTTCGATCCGCTTCGACTTCGTGGCGTAACCCTGCGTAACCGGATCGGCATGTCGCCGATGGTGCAGACCAGTTCGGTTGACGGATTTGCCACGGACTGGCACCTGGTGCATCTCGGGTCACGCGCGGTGGGCGGCGCCGCCCTCGTGATGACGGAGGCCACGGCAGTAGAAGAGCGGGGCCGAATCAGTATCAACGACCTCGGCATCTGGAAAGACGAGCACATTGCCCAGCTCGCGCGGATCGCAAGCTTTGTGCGCGGCGAGGGCGCCGTGCCGGGTATTCAGCTGGGTCACGGCGGGCGCAAGGGAGGTTATGCGCCACCGTTCGATAAGAACGGGATACGGTCGCTGCGGCAGCTCGCTGACGAGGAGGGGGCCTGGCCGGTCGTTGGCGCCAGCCCGATTCCGTTCGATTCGGACTCACCCGTACCCCATGAGATGACGGTTCCCGATATCCGCACGGTTGTGGACGCGTATGGCGCCGCCGCATTGCGGGCAGAGCAGGCGGGCTTCGATTGGCTGGAGGTACACGCGGCACACGGCTACCTGCCACATTGCTTTTATTCACCGCTGTCCAATAAGCGATCCGACGAATACGGAGGGAGTTTCGAGAATCGAATTCGGTTCACGCTGGAGGTGGCGGCCGCCATCCGCAACGTGATCGACGATTCCAAAGTGCTGGCGTTTCGACTGTCGCATACCGATTGGGTGGAGGGGGGATGGACCACGGAAGAAACCGTCACCCTTGCGCGGCGGCTGAAATCCGCAGGCGTTGACCTGATCGACGTCAGTTCCGGAGGCTCAACGGCGAAAACGGTCGCGCTGATGCGCCAGCTTCGTCACGACGAAGTCGGCCAGCGAACGCCGAGTGCCAGGGCCAAGGAGCGCGTGGCCGAAATCCCGCTTGGCCCCGGCTACCAGGTACCGGGGGCGATCGCGGTTCGCACGGGCGCCGACATCCCCGTTGCCGCCGTCGGCATGATTACGGCGCCCAGGCAGGCCGATGACATCATCCGCAACGAACAGGCTGACCTGATCATGCTGGCCCGGGCACTGCTGCGTGACCCCTATTGGCCGCAGCGCGCGGCGATCGAGCTGGGTGAGACGGCTCGCATGCGGGTTCCGGTTCAGTATTACCTCGCTTGGAAGGACGAGGGAGACTTCGTTTACCGGCCCGTGTCCGCTCCGGTGCTTTCGGAATGACCTCCCTTGTTCCTCGCAGCTTCTTCGAACAAGTCGCCGTGGGGGCTGTCGGGCATGTAGGTGTGATCTGACGTGATCCGGCCGTTTGCGTCGAACGTCATGAAGACAGCAAACGGCCAGCCGCGACTTTCCCCGGCTTTGGTCAGCAATTCGACACGACCTTCGAACGCGACCGCATCACCGCAGGGACAGATCGAATCGAACAGGATCCGGCGTTCCCTGTAGTGCTGCTCGATGCGGAGTTCCGCTTGCTTCCATGCGTCTTTGAAACCGCCGGAATCCGAAACGCGCAGACCCTGCAGGACGGAGACGACTTCGGGTGATGCCGCATAGATCTCGTCGACCATACTCTCGGCCGAACCGCCCGGTAGAGTCCACGCGTCGGCATAGGCGTAGACGGTCCGAACATTGCGGCGTTCTGTTTCTGTCCAGTCGTCGTGAATCGGCAAACGTCCGGGTGACGAAATCATCTCGAGGTAGCCGGTTGCTCATCCGCCGGTGGCGACATTTTGCTGTGTTTGCTGGGTCAACTCAGCGCGCAAATACTCCGCAAGTTCGTCTACCGTGCACTGCGGCTTTTTCGTGTAGTCGTACATGTGCGGCGGGCGCGGCTTGCGGTCGAACCAGACGTTGTCCTCGGCGCTGATCTCGGGCCGCGCAGCGCACAGCCAAAGCGCGGTGTCGGCGCCCTGTCTGGGCGTGCGAAGGATCAGGTTCTGGATTTTCCAGAACGTCGGCAATGATTTTTTTACGCCCGGCGTTTTTGCCCAGCCCGGGTGCGTCACGTAGAAGCGGATGCCTTTATCGGCATATTTCCGGTTCCAGTACGGCGTCAGCGACACCTGGGCGCGCTTCGCGTACGCATACGCGACCTTGCCGTTATACGTTTTTTCATCGGTGTTATTGAGGCCTTTGATCCCGAGCGGCGCGTTGTACATGCCGCCGGACGTCATGTTGACGACGACGGCGTCTCGGTTGAATGCGTCATGATCAGCGAGACCTTCGGTCAGCAGAAAATGGCTCAGGATATTGGTTGCGAAACTCGCTTCCCGGCCTTCACTCGTTACCGCCAGTTCGTTCAGCAGCACGCCGACGTTGTTCATGAGCACGTCGAATTTCTTGCCGGATGCCAGCAGGCCGTCGAGCAGCCGCTGTGACTCGCTCTGCAGCGACATGTCGGCGACGATCGTGCTAACCCTGCCTGCGGCTGCTGCGGGAAGCTCGCTAATCGCGGCGTCGAGGTTCTGTTGGCTTCGGCCGACTGCGGTAACGTCCGCACCCGCACTGGCCGCTGCGTGCAGCATCGCCTTGCCGAGCCCGGCCGATGCCCCGGTCACGAGCCAGCGCTGGCCTGCGACATCAAACGACGGATCCGATCCCCACAATAGCCTGCGGCCGAAGTAACCGATCTTGGTGTAGCTCGGCGTAAAGCGTGCATAGAAATTGATGATCTTTAAAAGAGTTCTGGCGTCCATTATTTTCGTCACCCCCCGATTGAAGCGACAGGATTGCGTGCAGGTCTTGGTCTGCGGGCAGCCGGGCCGCGCCACGATTTGTTGCTTGCACTACAGGACCGAAGATACTCCGTAGGTCGTCCGTTTGCAATCGTCGCTGGCGCGCGACGATTGACTGCCTCGCTGCTCACGGATACGTTGGCGGTCATCATGTCAATCAAGGAGGCGCCGATGAGCAACCGAGCGGCCGTCGAAGGGTACTTTTCCGATTGGGTCAGGGGCGACATCGATGCGGTGCTGGAGCGCTTGAGCGATGACGTCGTCGCCAGGATGGGCCCCGGCTTCGAATTCAGCGGCAAAGACCAGGTCGGAACGTTCCTGCAAAAATTCCGGCGCGGCATGAGCGACATCCGTTACGACATCCGCCATCTTATCGAGCAGGGCGACATCGTGATGCTCGAGGGCGAGGAGGCGTATACCAAAGACGGGAAAGACGTGCGGGTGCCGTTCATGGCGATCTACGTCTGCGAGAACGGCAAGATCCGGGAGTGGCGGGACTATTTCGATCTGGACTCCGTCTTGAAACAGCTGGCCTGACGGCGCTGCCGATTCGGCACGTTGAAGACTTGCACAATTAGACTTACAATCTGCAATTAACCAGCGCGGACAGGCCTGAACGTCCGCTTCGGTAGCGCTGCAAATTGTCATGACTGCCCGACTCGTCAATCACATTGAAACCACGCTGAAGCCGACTACCCATCCGTATCTCAACGGGGCGTGGCGGCCCAACTACGATGAATACGATGCCGTGGAGATGTCCGTTATCGGTACAATTCCGGCCGATATCGACGGCGTTTACGTGCGCAACACGGAAAATCAGGTGCACGAGCCGATCGGACGCTATCACCCGTTCGACGGCGATGGGATGATTCACGCGATCAGCTTCATCGACGGCAAAGCGGAATACCGAAATCGATTCGTCCGCACGAAAGCGTTCCGGGCCGAGCGCGAAGTTGGTCATTCGCTGTGGGCCGGGCTGATGGAGCATCCCGAACGCTCGACGCGCCACGGTTGGGGCGCGCAGGAATGGCTCAAGGACTCGTCGTCCACCGACGTGATCGTCCATGCGGGCCGGATTCTGTCCACGTTTTACCAGTGCGGCGACGGCTATCGGCTCGATCCGTATACGCTGGAGCAATTCGGGGCGGAGTCATGGGTGCCGCTGGACGGTATATCGGCACACCCGAAGCTGGACGAGCATACCGGCGAGCTGCTGTTTTTCAACTACGGGAAGCATGCGCCGTACCTCCATTACGGTGTCGTGGGCAGCGACAACCGGCTCAAGCATTACGTGCCGATCGATATTCCGGGACCGCGGCTGCCACACGATATCGCGTTCACGGAGAACTACACGATTCTCAACGATCTGCCGCTGTTCTGGGATCCGGAGCTGCTCGAGCGGAATACTCACGCGACGCGATTTTTCCCGGACCTGCCGTCGCGATTCGGGATCATGCCACGCTACGGTGAGTCCGACTCGGTACGCTGGTTCGAGGCCGAGCCGACGTACGTACTGCACTGGATCAACGCCTACGAGGACGGTGACGAGATCGTTCTCGACGGCTACTTCGAGGAGTCACCGGAACCCGAGAACTATCCCGGGGCGCCGCCGGGTTTCGAGCGCATGATGGCGTACCTGGACCAGCACCGGATCCGGCCGCGACTGCATCGCTGGCGTTTCAATCTCGCGACCGGACAAACGCGCGAAGAGCGCCTGGACGATCGTACGTTCGAGTTCGGCACGATCAATCAGCGCTTTGCAGGCCGCAAGCACCGCTACGCCTACAGCGCCATACCGAAAGCGGGCTGGTTCCTGTTCACCGGGCTTGCGAAACACGACTTCGAGACCGGGCAGACCTCGACGCTGGACTTCGGCCCGGAACGCTACGGCAGTGAGGCCGGTTTTGTGCCGCGCCTGGGCGCAAAAAGCGAAGACGACGGCTATCTGATCACGTTCGTCTCGGACCTGGTTGAAGACACCTCGGAGTGCCTGATCGTCGATGCGCAGGATATCGCGGCGGGGCCGGTGTGCCGGATCATGCTGCCGCACCGTATCTGCAGCGGCACGCACGCGACCTGGGCCCATGGCGAGGACATTCGCGCTGTGAATGTGCAGCCGAGCCAGAAGACGGGTAGCCAGCGGGTGGGTTGACGACATGACAGGAAACATCCCGATGAGGGTCATCGCTGAAACAGCGACGGTCGTGGACGCTCGCGGCAATCCGTACCTGCTCGGAATGCACGAGCCGCTGACGCGCGAGATCGACATTCCCGAGCTGGACGTAATCGGCGATCTTCCGTCGGACCTCCGCGGAATCTATCTCAGGAACGGACCGAATCCCCGCCAGAATCCCCTCGGGGTGCATCACTGGTTCGACGGCGATGGAATGCTGCACGGCGCCCGAATCGGGAATGGAAAAATCGGCTATTGCAATCGTTGGGTGAGAACCAAGGGATTGCAGGCGGAGACGGATGCCGGTCACGCGATCTGGCCGGGCCTCATCGATCCGCCGAACAGGGCTCTCGGCACAGCGTGGGGTGCCGATCGATGGCTCAAGGACACGGCGAATACCGACGTCGTGTTCCACAACGGCAAGGCCGTTGCGAGCTTCTATCAGTGTGGTGACCCGTACCTCCTGGATCCGGTAACGCTGGAAACGCTGGGTACGATCGATCTCGCTGCCGGAGGCGGCCGCTCCATGTCGGCACACAACATGGTCGACGAGACGTCCGGTGAGCTGATGTTCTTCGACTACGCAACCGTCGAACCGTACATGACCTACGGTGTGCTCGATGCCGCGGGCAGACTCGCGCACCTGACGCCGATCGAACTCCCGGGTCCGCGCCTGCCGCACACGCTGGCAATCACCGAGCACTACACGATCCTGATGGACCTGCCGCTGTTTTGGGACCCGGAGCTATTGAAACGAGATGCGCACAAGGTGTGCTTCTTTCCGGAGTTGCCGAGCCGTTTCGGCGTGATTCCGCGTCACGGCAGCGGTGAAGAAGTCCGCTGGTTCGAAGCGGATCCGACCTACATCTATCACATTGTCAATGCCTGGGAAGAAGGTGACGAGATCGTGCTCGACGGCTGCAGCATGGGGCATCCGGAGCCGACATCCGACGACCGGCGGCGTTTCCCCGGACCGTATGCCAGCCTGGTCGCATGGATGCGTCTCGACGCGACCTACCATCGCTGGCGATTCAATCTCGCGACCGGAGAATGTCGGGAGGAGGCGCTCTCCGACCTGATCAGCGAGTTTCCGATGGTGAACGGACGCTACTACGGCCGACGGAGCCGCTACAGCTACCACGCGACGTTTGCCGATGCGGAAACGGTGCTGTTTGACGGCCTCGTGAAACACGATTCCGTCACAGGAACCACCCAGACGTATGCTTACGGGGAAGGTCGTTACGGCAGCGAGGCCCCGTTTGCGCCGGCAGACGGCGGGTCCGCGGAAGACGACGGCTACGTCATCACGTTCGTCACCGATGTACGCGAGAATCGCGCCGAGCTCTTGATTTTCGACGCGCGGGATATTGCCGTCGGGCCGATCTGTCGCGCGCTCATACCGCAGCGCATCCCCAGCGGTTTTCACAGCTGTTGGGCTCCCGGTGAGGGCCTGGTCGGATAACGTGGCAGTGAGCGCGCTGTTCGACAAGCACAAAGCGCTGCTCGACAAAGCGATCGACGCGTGCCGGCAGCGCTATTCCTGGACCGCGTACCCCGAATCGCCGAGCAGCAAAATCCACGGCAGCGAAATTCCGGCGGCCGCTAAGGTGAGATTCGAGGCTCTTCTCGGCAAGTCCTTCGAACTGGATATGCCGGGCATCGTCGGTGAAGTCGGCGAGGAAATTTCACCGTTTACCGAGGAGCCGCTCGGCATCCGCTATCCGAGCGTCGATGTGAACGCGCTGTTTGCCGCCGCAAAGGCGGCGCAGCGTTCATGGTGCGTGGCACCCATCAAGGAGCGCGTCGGCGTGTGCCTCGAGATCCTCGATCGCCTCGGACAGGCGGAGGCGCTGTTTCTGAACGCGCACGCGACCGTGCACACGGCGGGACAAAGTTTCATCATGGCGTTCGCGGGCTGCGGTGCGAATGCGCTCGATCGCGGGCTGGAGGCTTTGGCCTACGCCCACAATGCGATGACCGACGTGCCCGAGGCGGCAGTCTGGCAACGGCGATTCGGTGCGGCACCCGAGGCAACGCTCGAGAAGCGGTTTCGCCTGATACCGCGGGGTACCGCCATCGTCGTTACCTGCGCGACGTTTCCGCAGTGGAACGGCTATCCGGCGATCATGGCAAACCTTGCAACCGGCAACCCTGTCATCGTCAAGCCGCACCCGAACACGACGCTGCCCGTCGCAATTTTTGTGCGCAAAATGCGTGAGGTTCTTGCCGAATGCGGACACGACCCGAACCTGGTCACGATGGCGGCTGACACGCGCGAGGATCCGGTCACCATCAAGCTGTTCGAACACCCGGACACGGCAATCATCGACTTCACCGGCAGCCCGCAGTTCGGCAAATGGATCGAGGACACGTTCACCGATATCCTGGTCTACACCGAGACCGCAGGCTGCAACTCCGTGATAATCGAGTCGACGGACGATCTCGATGGCGTGTGCAATGCCGTTGCGCATTCACTGTGCCAGGCCTCGGCTCAGATGTGCACGAGCGTGCAGAACATCTTCGTACCGAAGGACGGCATACAGACGGAAAGCGGGCACCGCTCGTTCGACGAGGTCTGCAGCCAGCTCGTCAGTGCCGTGGACACGCTCGTCGCGAACCCCAAAACGGCGGCCGGACTCTGTGGCACGCTGGTCGACAAGAATGTGTATCGCACGATCGATGCGGCCGCCGGGAGCGGCGACAGGGTACGAGTGCTCCGTGAGTCGGGCAGGTACGCGCATCCCGATTACGCAAATGCGCGCACGGCGACGCCGCTGATGCTCGCCGTCGATGCGGACGACAGAGACCTGTACGGACGCGAACATTTCGGGCCCGTGTCGTTCGTGATCGCAGCAGACGACGCGGATCATGCCTTGCAGCGTGCAACCGACGACGTTCGTGCACATGGCGCGATTACGTCTCACGTGTACTCGATCGATCCGGAATTCCTCGAGCGTGCCGAGAACGCCTACCACCTGGCGGGCGCGTCGCTGGCTTTTAACCTGACCGGCATGCCGATCAATTTTGCGGCCGCGTACAGCGACTTTCACGTGACCGGCTTGAATCCCGCCGGCAATGCCTGCCTGTCGGACCTCGCGTTCGTGGCGAACCGGTTTCGTATCGTGCAGACGAAATACCCGGCAAAACGGCCGTCGTCAGCGTAATACCCGCCGCCCGGGAAATACGCCCGACACGATGTCACCGTCCCGCAGCACGACCTGTCCACCGACGAGTACGTAGACGATGCCGCTCGATGCCCGGTACGGGTCCTGGTACGTCGCGTTGTCGATGACGGTGTCGGGATCGAATATCGTGATGTCTGCATCGGCGCCGGCCGTCAGCCGGCCTTTATTGGACATGTCCGGACTGTAGCCGTCGAGTACCCGCGCCGGCAGGTAGGACATCTTGGCGATCGCGTCGGTGAGGCTCAGCGTGCCCCGTTCGCGCACATAGCGGCCGAGGATGCGCGCGTTCGTGCCCTGGCCGAAGGGCGCGACTTTCTGCTCGAGGCTTACGATCGGCGCCCCGTCCGCGGCGACGACGACGTCCGGCGCCTCCGTCGCGACACGAGTCCACTCTTCCCTGTTGTAATGATGGATGACCAGACCGCCGGGCCGATTTTCGCGGTAGTCGTGCCACATCTCCTCCGTGAAGCGCTCGCCGGTGGCGGCCCACTCGACGTCCTCGTAGGTAATCCCGAATATCGTCTGCCAGTCGCGGTTGAAGACCGCCGCAGTGTTCGACGTCGAACCGGCATTGTAGGGGAACGACTCCGTCGTGATGTGTACGCCCTCGGCGCGCGCCGCCCGAATCAGGCGCAGGAATTCGCGGATGTTGCCCATCGCGTTGGCCTGCAGGTGACAGATATGCACCGGCGCGCCGTAATCCTTCGCGTAGCGGATCGCCTCGATGAGACCAGCGGGGTCACCGGCGACGCCGCGGCGGACGTGTACGATAACCGGCGCCTGCCGCTCGGCCGCGACGTCGAAGATGACCCGCATCTCGGCATCGTCGACGACCTCGCTCATGTAGTCGAGCAGCATGCCGATGCCGAGGCCGCCCGAGTCCAGGCCCTCGTACAGGCGTTCGCGGAGCTCGCCGAGCTGTTCGGGCGTGAGCGCCTGTCGAAACGCCGGCGTTTCCATGTCCATCGCGATGCCTTCCTTGAGAGCGAGGGCAACCATCTCGTCCGCACCCGATCGGGCGTCCGACCCTTCGAGGATCGCGGACCGGATCCAGGCGTGCCCCACGGACGCGCCGAAGTTGATCAGCGGCCTCGCGGCGATGGCGATCGGCTCGTAGGTGCCGAAGTCGCGCACCGGATACGCGCCTCCCTCGAGCTCGAGCGCCGTTGTCACGCCGTCGCGCAGCTCGAACTCCTGGCCGAGCGGCGTGAAGGAATGACTGTGGATGTTGATGAACCCGGGCGAGACGACGAGCCCGACGGCATCGATGGTTGTCGTACCCGTTAGCGGTCCTGTGGTCACAATCGCAATCTTGTTCCCTGCGATGCCGATGTTGCGGGTTGCGTCCGTTTTCGATGCCGGGTCGACGACGCGGCCGCCGCGGATGACGATGTCGTAGGCTGCCGCAGACGAATCATCGGAATCGGTATCGGAGCTGCCGCACGCCGTGAGCAGCGACGCCAGGAAGAGTAGGGAAATAGCCAGACTGCTTCGCACTCGGTAACGCCTCGCTCGGTGCCTTTGCGCACCGTTATCGGTTATTGTCGATGTTGCGCCGCGCCAAAATAGCACCGGCCAGGCAACGAGTACAGATCGACACGAAGAGCGTTTTCGTCATGGAATATCTGAAAAAGGCAAGTAGGACGTCAGCTTCAGCCGACGATGCGACGCACACGATCGTGTCCGAGCTGCTGTGCGAACTCGAGCGTGACGGCGAGGACGCGGTGCGTCGATATAACCGCAAATTCGACAACTGGTCCGGTGCCGTAATGGTTCCGGATTCGAGCTTTGCGGAGGCCGAGCGCACGCTGCCGCAATCCGTGAAGGCCGACCTGGATTTCGCGCATTCCCGTGTTCGCGATTTCGCGCTACGGCAGCGGGAATCGATGCAGGCGTTCGAGACCTCGCTGTCGGCAGGGCTTGTCGCCGGTCAGCGCCTGATTCCTGTAACGACGGCGGGATGTTACGTGCCCGGCGGGCGCTACGCGCACGCCGCATCGGCGATCATGAGTATTGCAACGGCAAGCGTAGCCGGGGTGCAGAACATCGTCGCGGCGACACCGGCCCACGGCGAGCGCGGCATTCATCCGGCCATCCTCTACGCAATGCGCCTCTCGGGCGTGTCGACGGTGCTTGCAGCGGGCGGCGTGCAGGGCGTCGCGGCACTCGCATTCGGACTGTTTACGGGCCACCGGGCCGACATTATCGTCGGTCCCGGCAACCGGTTCGTGGCGGAAGCGAAGCGCATCCTGTTCGGCCGCGTCGGTATCGATGTCGTCGCGGGGCCGACCGAAAGTCTGGTTATTGCGGACAGCAGCGCGGACGCGCGCGTCGTCGCCGCGGATCTTGCTGGTCAGGCCGAACACGGCAGCGACTCCCCCGTCTGGCTGGTGACGACGTCACGCGACATCGGAGAACGGGTTCTCCGACTGATGCCGGACTGCATCAGCGCGCTGCCGGAACCGGCGCGCACCGCTGCCGACAGCGCCTGGCGGGACTACGGCGAAATCGTGGTCGTCGGGAGCCGTGAAGAAGCCTGCCGGGTCAGCGATGACTATGCGCCGGAACATCTGCACGTGCAGGCCGATGACCTGGACTGGTGGCTGGCGAAGCTCCGAAACTACGGTTCCCTGTTCCTCGGTGAAGAGACGACGGTCGCGTTCGGCGACAAGTGCTCCGGCCCGAATCACATACTGCCGACCAGAGGTGCGGCCCGGTATACCGGCGGACTCGGCGTTGCGAAGTTTATCAAGGTGCTGACCTACCAGCGCATGACGCGCGATGCCACGGCCGATGTTGCGCCGGTAGCCGCACGCATCTCGCGCCTGGAGGGCATGGAAGGGCATGCCCGCACGGCGGATTTGCGACTGGCGAAATATTTTCCGACGGCGGAATTCGAGCTGGAAGGCGAACCGGTCAACTGGGCCGAGTCGTGATCGGCACCTGTATGACGGAAACACGACGGGCTTGAGCAAAGACCATGCCGCGCCACAGGAGCAAGCTGTCCGTTGACCTATCGGAACCGGTACCGATTCCGCCGGAGGCAATCGAGCTCGCCATTGATATTCTGCACAGCGGCCGGCTGTTTCGATACGGCGAATTTGTCGCCGGAGAGTCGGAGGTCGCGCGCCTGGAACGCGAATTTGCAGACTATCTCGGCCGGAAATATGCGGTCGGAATGAACTCCTGTGGCAGCACCATGTTCATTGCGCTCAAGTCATCGGGCGTGGAGCCGGGCGACAGGGTTCTCCTCAACGCCTTCACGCTGGCGCCGGTACCCGGAGCGGTCGAGCACGCGGGTGCCGAGGCGGTGTTCGTCGAATCCGACAGGGGCTGCCGCATCGATCTGGCTGATCTGGAAACCAAGGCAAAAGGTGGCGCCAGAGCCCTGTTGCTGTCGCACATGCGCGGCCACATTGCGGATATGGATGCGGTTTGCGAGATCTGTGATCGGCACGACGTGCTATTGATCGAAGACTGCGCGCACACGCTTGGCGCCGAATGGAACGGCCGACGTTCCGGCACTTTCGGCCACATCGCGTGTTTCAGTCTGCAGACGTTCAAGCACATCAATGCCGGCGAAGGCGGGCTGCTCGTTACGGACGATGACGAGATCGCGGCTAAGGCCATACTGTATTCCGGGAGCTACATGCTGTACGCGCAAAACGCCGCGCGGCCGGCTATCGACGCGTTTGAGAGTCTCAAGACCCGGATTCCCAATTTCAGCCTGCGCATGAACGAGCTGACGGCCGCCGTGGCGCGACCGCAACTCAGGCTGCTTGCGGAACGTAAGAAACGGTGGAGACGGTTGTATCAGCAGCTCGCC
>JBFHXQ010000017.1:0-16306 GCA_041598895.1 Woeseiaceae bacterium
CGGCGCCGCTCGAAGGTGGACAGGCGGAGCGCGCAGCGCGCCTCGAGGCGGTCGCACTGCACAGTGAAGCGTTCCTGCAGTCGATGCCGACGCAGCCGGTCTATCGACCGCGCGGTGATCGTGACGAGGCCCTGCGGGCAATGCAGATTACCGATATGCCTACGGATCTCGACGATGTCCTGCACGTGCTCGACCAGTACGTCGACAATGTTGGCTATCACCTCGGTTCGCCGGGATTCTTTGCCTATATTCCGAGCGGTGGTCTTTACGAGTCCGCGCTGGCCGACTATCACGCGGCCGTCATCAATCGGTACTGCGGCGTCGGTTTCTCTGCGCCGGGTGCGGCGCGTATGGACGAAATGCTGATTCGCTGGCTTGCAAATCTTGTCGCTTACCCGGACTCGGCCGATGGCGACCTGACTTCGGGCGGCAGCATGGCCGCACTCTCGGCAATCATCGCCGCACGGGAGGCTGCCGAAATCCGCAGCCGCAATGTCGACCGGCACGTTGTCTATCTCACGTCAACCACGCATCACACATTTCGTAAAGCGCTGCACGTCGCCGGGCTCGGCGATGTCGTTGCACGACGCATTCCACTCGACGCGCATCAGCGCATGCAGGCGGACGCGCTGCACGAACAGATTCGCGCGGATCGGGCCCTGGGCCTCTCGCCCTGGCTCGCGGTCGCGTCGGCCGGGGCGACGGACACGGGTGCAGTCGACCCGATGCCCGTGATTGCCGATATCGCGCGTTCCGAACAACTGTGGTTTCACGTCGATGCAGCCTATGGCGGTGCGTTCGCTCTGTGCGAGGAGGGGCGCCGCCGGTTGCAAGGGCTCGATCGCTCCGATTCGCTGATCCTCGACCCGCACAAGGGCTTTTTCCTGCCGTGCGGCATCGGTGTCGTGCTCGTGCGCGACGGTGACAGGCTGCGCAATGCCTTCCATGCCCGCGGCACGTACATGCAGGACGTTTCGGACGATACGGAACGATCGGCCTGCGATCTGTCACCGGAACTGACTCGCCCGTTTCGCGCGCTCAGATTCTGGTTGCCGTTCAAACTGTTCGGCACCAAACCGTTCGCCGCCGCGCTCGAGGAGAAGCTGCTGCTCGCGGAATACTGTTACGAGCGTCTTGTCGAGCTGCCCGGCGTGGAAGTCGGCCCGCCGCCGGATCTGTCGGTGGTGACGTTTCGATGGGTGCCGAAAGCGGGCGACGCGGATGATTTCAACCGGCGCCTCGTCACGGCAATTCGCGACGACGGCCGCGCATTCCTCGCATCGACGCAAATCGACGGTCAATGCACGATCAGGCTGGCCATACTCGGGTACAACAGTCACCGCGAGCACATTGACACCGCACTCGACGTCATCACGGGCAAGGCAGCGGAGCTGTCTGCGACATAGGTACGATCGTCGCAGGCGGCGAAACCAACGATCAATACGAGTCGGAGGAGACTTCCATGACACGATTTGACGAGCTTGCCAACACCGACGCGTTTATCGCGTGGCTCGACGAGCGCAACCCGGGCGAGGAAGAATTTCGGCAGGCTGTTCGTGGCCTCGTTGAAAACGTCATCGACCTTGCACGTGACACGCCCGAGTTCGCCGAGAACCAGGTGCTGCAGCGCCTTACCGAACCGGACCGCATGATCAGCTTTCGAATCGTGTGGGATGACGATGCCGGCAACGCATGCATCACGCGCGGGTACCGCGTGCAGCATACGAACGCGATCGGCCCTTATAAAGGCGGACTGCGTTTCGACGAGAGCGTCACGCCGAGCGTGCTCAAGTTTCTCGCGTTCGAGCAGACGTTCAAGAACAGCTTGACCGGACTCAATCTCGGCGCGGGTAAAGGCGGCGCGGTCATTAATCCTCACAACATGTCGGACCGCGAGATGATGCGTTTCTGTTACGCATTCATGACGGAGCTCTACCGACACATCGGTCCGGAAACGGACGTACCGGCCGGCGACATCGGCGTCGGCGGCCGCGAAATCGGCTACCTCTTCGGCCAGTACAAGCGGCTCGAGAACCAGTTTGCCGGCGCACTGACGGGCAAGCCGCCGATGTTCGGTGGCAGCGAGCTGCGCGAAGAGGCCACCGGCTACGGCGCTGTCTATTTCCTGTGCGCCATGCTAAACGAAGCGAACGATTCGATCGACGGGAAACGCATCACGATCTCGGGTGCAGGAAACGTTGCAATGCACGTCGCCGAAAAAGTCGCGGAATTCGGCGCCAAACCGATTTCGCTGTCCAATCGAGCGGGCTGCCTTTGCAAACCGGACGGACTGAGCGGCGCGGACGTGGCGCATGCGAAGGAAGCCTACCCGGCAGCGGGAGACCTTGCCGCGATCGCCGACAAGCTGGGTGCCGACTGGGTGCCCGACGGAAAACCATGGAGCCTCGAGTGCGACATCGCGATTCCGTCAGCGACACAAAACGAGCTCGACGAGGACGACGCCGCCCGGCTCGTCGAGCACGGCTGCAAGTTCGTCGTCGAGGCCGCAAACATGCCGCTGACGGATGGCGCCAGGCAGCGTTTCAAGGATACCGGCTTGCTCATCGCGCCCGGCAAGGCGGCGAATGCCGGCGGCGTCGCGGTATCCGGATTCGAGATGGTACAGAACAATCTCGGCAGGTCCTGGAGCCGCGACAGACTCGACCAGGAACTCCGCGACGTGATGCTGCGCATATTTGCACAGATCCGTAACGAGACCGAGGATCAGGACACCATCGACTACTGTCGCGGCGCGGACCGTGCGGGATTCAAGCGCGTTGCCCAGGCGCTCGTGTCGTACGGACGGTTCTAGAGCCTGTCGTCGGCGACCTCGTCGCGATTCGCTACTCCGACGGCCGGTGCCAGATCGGTGACGACCAGGCCATCTCCTGTATGACTTTGGGCACATCCGAGTCTGGTGCACAGACCTCGGGACGCTGGTCTTCGGGAATCCGCAGGCAATCGAAGAAACTCCAGCGGGGGCTCGGATTCTCGAGCGCCCGCAAATAATAGTAGCTGGCCTGGTCCGGATCGAATTCGGGATCCACGAATACGCTGCAAAGCTCCCGGTGACCGGTTCCGTAACGCTTGCCTGTCGCAAGATCGACGCCAGCGCCGTTATCCGCAGATCCCGCAACGACGAAGATTTTGTAGTGCCCGTTTCCGGCCGCGTCGATCCAGCCCTTGACAATCTGTAGCTGCTGCAGCGGCGTGGCGCCCGGCGCGGGGTCGGCCTCTGCCCGGGCAATGAACACGGGACTGGCGCTGCCTGTGCGACGCAACATGTCGGTACCCATCGGCACACCGTGCGCATACGCGCGCGCCAGCATGTCGGGCATGCCGCATGCTGCCGGATCGTAGTCCCAACCGGCGAAAAACCGGAGCCTGATGCGCGGCCCGGAGGTGCCGAACACCTCGCGGCGCTCGAGCGCTTCGAAGATGGCGTCGCGGGAATTCTCGACCGCCCAGACTGCGGCGAGACCGCCGGGATTACCCGCAACGCCGCTCGTCAGCAGTCCCGGCTGCAGGCGTTCCCCGGGCGTCGACTCGAGCGACACATGGCCACGCCAATCGGATTCGCTGACCGCACCGGGCGTCGACGAGTGCGTGTCGGTGCTCGCGATAATGCCGAGCTTCGCGCTGTTCACGCCGAGGCGGCGCTCGTCCTTCAGTCCCTCCAGCAAATTCGAGCGCAGATAGTCCGTTTCGTCGATACAGCCCCCGCCGACCATGCCGCCGCGGCCGGTTCGGTCGCCGCACTCGTCGGTCAGCTCCTCGCTCGCACTCGTGACGAGCCGGCTGCCGTCGAGACGCAGCGCGATGACTTCCTTCGTTTCACCGAAACGGCGCACCGGCTCGAATTCGCAGTGCTCGTCGGGCTGGCCGAACACGCTCGACAAGCCGTTGATGCATTCGGAATTGCCCTTGTGCTGAAAAATCTCTATGACCGGCTCGTGCTCGAGCCGCGCCAGCGCGTGCGCGCGCTGCTCCGCCATGGACGGCGTGCTGTGAGAATGCCCACCGTCATGCTCGTGTTCGGAATGCTCGTCCGCGTGCCGGCCGCCCTGCAGCAGCGAGAACATTCGGCCGTTCGACAGGTTGCTGTTGTGCGGGATCGTGATGTACGCACAGTTGTTGTCCGTGCTGCACTGGCGGTCCAGCGTCTGCCAGAGCAGCCGATCGCTCGGCGCCTCGATGTACGACACGGGCACTTCGGGGACGTTCGCATTGCGGAACACGACATTGCGATGAATATTCGAAAGCCCCGGTGTGCCGGTGTATTCGTAGCCGACGAGGCTCGTGAAGCTGCAGCCGGCGCTGCGATCGTACGCGGCCTCGGCCGCTGCGATCATTTCCTGCCACGGGCCTTTCGCGAACTCGCGGCACAGTGCACCATCCTCGCCGCAGAGTTCCCTGACGCGCTCCGGGCGTGCGAGGTTGACGATCGTGCCGAGCATCAGCATGCCCTGGCGCTCCGTCCTGCGGTATTCCGTGCAGAACTCGGTCGTGTAGCGCGGCGAGCCCGGCGTCCGGCACAGCGCACGTTCGCCGAGAAACTCACCGTGATCCGTCACGGAGACGAAATCGAGCGGGCGTGACAAGCGTATCGTGCCCTGCGGCGTGCCGTGCTCGTCTACCGGGAAAAACGGAATCGCCTCGCCCTTCGCGAAACGGTTCGCATCGTCCGGATAGGTCTCGAGGCTGTTCGCTGCGGCGTCGAACGAGTACGCCGTGTGCACGTGCAGATCACCGAACAGCGCCTGTCTGAGGGGCGTATAGTCAGCGCAAGGTTCGCGCTCTTCGGTGTAGGTCACGAGCCGCTTTAGGGCAGGCGTTTCTGGTAAAGAAACGGGTTGGGCGCAGCCTGCGAGACACAGCAAGATCGGAACGGCTGATTTCTGCCGCCAGCCGTTCAGTACCTGTCGATATTTGTCAGCCATCGAGCCGCCCCCATTGCCTGTTTGTTTTGTGAGCTGTCGCGCGTAGCGTGCTTCCGCGGGCTCGTTTCGCTACCCGCGCGTTCAGCGCATTTTTACGTGCACGCGGATGAAATGTTGTCCTGTGCATCCAGCGCCCCGGACACAGCATACATGGCGGTCGGCGTGCAAACCACGGGTCGCGATTCGCTCACCGCTCTTCGGACTCGAGCCGACCGTGTAGAAATTCGGCGCGGTCGAACGATCCGGAAAACAAACGCAATGTGCGTGGTGCATCGAGCAACACTTTGCAGCGTTTCCGTCGTTCTGACACGGTAGAATTACGCATCTCGCGATGCGCTGCAGCGAACTTGTCCACACGCATTCGGTCCACAATCCCGGAAACCCTGCAAATGCCGAAATTACTGCTGCTTCTGCTGCTCGTCACCATCGCGGCCGCACCGCTAACCGTCTCGGCGCATGGCGACCCGAACAAGCTGCGGTTCGTTGCGCCATCGGGCACCGATGCCGGGCGTTGCGACAACGCTGCGGCACCGTGCCGCACGCTCGGCTATGCCCTGCGCTGGGTCGGAAAAGGCGGGGAGATCCGGGTTGCGAAGGGCACGTATGCGGTATCGAGCGCTGAAGAGATCTTTCATCTGATCAGCGGCGCGATCGACGTTCGCGGCGGGTTCAGGACCACGGACGGGTTTCATGCCACGACGGGTTCGGGCTCGACGCTGATCGGCGTGCCGAGCGAGTATCGTTCCCGCCTTGCCACGCGAGGCTTTCACATCGTCGCCGACCGCAAGGGCCTCGACCACAAGATCGTGGCCGAGACTCAGAAGCTGTTGACGCTGCACGAGAGCCTGAAGTCGAGCATGCCCGCGACGCCGTGCACGAATGGCGCCGTCAACGGCCTCGCCTGCATGAACGTCGATCTGCTTTCGCATGTCGCGTTCGCCGACGTCAGCGCGAATCCGAGCGCGGGCAATGACATCTGGGGTTTCGTCGATTTGAATTCCGGGCGCGAATATGCGCTGGTCGGTTACAACATCGGCACGGCCGTATTTGACGTTACGCACCCCGAAAATCCGCGGGAAGTCGGTTTCATCACGGGCGAAAACACCGTGTGGCGCGACATCAAGGTGTACCAGCGCTGGAATGCGAGCAACGCGCGCTGGGACGCGTTTGCGTACGTCACGGCCGACGGGGTGAGCGACGGCCTCGTCGTCATCGACCTGCGCGGATTGCCGCAGAGCATCGAGCGCATTGACTATGCGACTGACTTCGGCGCGGCGCACAACGTCTATGCCGCGAACACGGACTTCGGCACCGGACTGTCGCTGACCGGCGCCGCACCGACCCTGATCATTGCGGGATCCGACAACGGCCAGGGCCGCTTCCGCTCGTACAGTCTCGTCGATCCCGAAACGCCCGCGTTCATCGCGATGCCGGGCAGCGGCCCGAACGATTACATGCACGACGCCGCGTCCATGATCATCACGGACGCACGCAAGGACACGCAGTGTGTCAACGCGACGAGCTACTGCGAGGTCCTGTTCGATTTCAATGAGTCGACGGTCGACCTCTGGGACATCACCGATGCGGCCAGCCCGGTCCGGCTTAGCCAGTCCCAGTATCTGAACGTCGCCTACGTGCATTCCGGCTGGTGGTCCGAGGACCGGCAGTACCTTTTCGTGCACGACGAGCTCGACGAACAGAACGCGTCGCTGAATACCACGCTTCGCGTTTTTTCTCTCGGCGACCTGACCAATCCGGCGGAAGCCGGCAGCTGGGAGGGGCCGACGACGGCTATCGACCACAACGGCTTCGTGCGCGGCAACCGCTACTACATGTCGAACTACAGCCGCGGCCTCACCGTTCTCGATATCAGCGATGCGGCAAACCCCGTCATGGTTGGCCACCTCGATACCTATCCGGCGTCGGACGACAGGAATTTCGTCGGCGCGTGGGGCGTCTATCCGTTCCTGCACAGCGGCAGCATCGCAATCAGCGACATCGACACCGGTTTTTATGTCGCGGCCGACAGGACGCGCGACGTCCCTGCCGGCTCGCTCGGCTTCAGCGCACCCGCGTTCGGCGGCGCCGAAGGTGCCGTCATCGGTGCCGACGTTCAGCGATCCGGCGGCACGACCGGCGCGGTCAGCGTGGCGTACGAAATCGTTCGGGCCTCCGCCGATCCCGCGGACGTCACGGTAACGGGCGGCGTACTTAGCTGGCTCGATGGCGACGGCAGCAGTCGCACGATCAGCCTCGGACTTGCGGCGGATGCAGAAGCCGAGGGGCTCGAGCAGCTGCTGATTCGCCTGTCGGCGCCCACCGGCGGCGCAGCGCTTGCCGCGGACAATGTCGCCAGCGTGTTCATCAGCGAACCGGGCACGGCCGCGACCTTCGCGTTCGCAACGCCGACGATCGACACGGCCGAACGGGGGTTTGCAACCGCGGTCGCTGTTGTCCGACGACTGGACAGCGCCGTCGGCGCGGCGTCCGTCGATTACGCCATCACAGCCGGCGACGCTGATGCGGGCACGGACTTTCAGGGCGCGTCGAACGGTACGCTGAACTGGGCGGACGGCGATGCGACACCCAGATGGATCGAATTCGCGATCGCCGACGACGGCGCCGGCGAAGGCGCCGAGTTTTTCGAGCTGACGCTCAGCAATGCGGCCGGTGCGGTCATCGGCGCGCCTGCCACGCTGCGCGTCAACATCTCCGACGGCACGGGCATGAATGCGGCACCGATGGCCGTTGTCGGTTCGAGCCAGACCGTTTCGTCCGGTGCACGGGTCACCCTCGACGGCGGACAGTCGAGCGATCCGGACGGCGACCCGCTGACCTTTGCGTGGACGCAAACGGAGGGGCCGAACGTTGCGTTGAGCAACGCCGATACGGCAACCGCGACGTTTACGGCGCCCAATGTCTCCGCAAACACGGTGCTCCGGTTTCAGCTCAGCGTTTCGGATCCGGGCGGCCTGAGCGGCGTCGCCGTGGCTACGGTGAACGTATCAAGGCCGCCTCAGGCAGGCGGCGGCAGCGGCGCGCTGGGTCTGTTGTTGCTCGGGCTGCTCGGATTTGCCGTGCTGCCGAGGTTCGTTCTCGGCCGGGCGCCGTACGCATCGTCGCTGCAACGGTCGCGCTGACGATTTTTGCCGGTCGAACCGACTATCGAAAAGCCGGTTTCTGGGCCATTCGCACGGGGCGCATCACGACGGCAACCTCCGGACGGAAAAATTCTCTATGCTTTACGATAGGGACGTGAAACGAGCATGATCGAGATGCCGAACCTGAACGAGTCCGACGCGCTGGTGATCGTCGACGTGCAGCACGATTTTCTGCCCGGCGGCGCGCTCGCGGTGCCCGACGGCGATGCCGTCGTACCGCTTCTTGCCGACTGGGCTCGAAAGTTTCACGACCATGGGCTCCCCGTGGTGGCGAGCCGCGACTGGCATCCGCCGGATCACTGCTCTTTCGAGGCTGCCGGCGGCCCCTGGCCGCCCCATTGCGTTGCGGGCACACCGGGGGCCGAGCTGCACCCCGACCTCCGACTGCCCGAGGGGGTTCGCATCGTCGACAAGGCGCAAACGCCCGACAAGGACGCGTATTCGGCATTCGAGGGCACGGATCTCGACGCGTGGCTCAGGCACAGGGGCGTGAAGCGCATCTTCATGGGCGGCCTCGCAACGGAATACTGCGTGCTGAACAGCGCCCTCGATGCACTGCAAAACGGCTACGAACTCGTCGTGCTGCAGGATGCCGTTCGTCCTATCGATGCGGCACAGGGAGACGCAGCCCTCGACAGTCTGCAGGAGAAGGGCGCGTCGCTCGCGAGTTCGGACGACATCGTCGATGCCCGGTAAGGAATCCGCTGGCGACCCGGCCGGCGGCGGGGCCGAGCTACGCAGCGGTGCGACCAGCGGGTTGCTCACGGACCTGTACCAGCTGACGATGCTGGACGCCTACATTGCCGCCGACATGCACGACGAAGCGGTGTTCGAGTTCTTTGTCCGCCGCCTGCCGGAGCAGCGAAACTTTTTGCTCGCGGCGGGGCTCGATCAGCTGCTCGATTTTCTCGAGCGCCTCGCGTTCACGCCGGCAGAGCTTGACTGGCTGGCCTCGACCGGCAAATTCAGCCCGGCACTCCCGGATTACCTGGAGCGCTTTCGTTTTCGCGGCGAGGTTCGGGCGATGCCCGAGGGCAGCGTGTTCTTTGCGGATGAGCCGATCGTGCAAATCATTGCGTCCTTACCGGAAGCGCAGCTGATAGAGACACGACTCATCAACCTGATCCAGTTGCAAACAATGATTGCCAGTAAAGCGGCGCGCTCGGTGCTGGCCGCGCCGGACAAGCTGCTCGTAGGGTTCGGATTGCGGCGCGCGCACGGGGCCGAGGCCGGCCTGCTAGGGGCGCGGGCCGAATACATCGCTGGCTTTTCCGGCACGTCGAACGTGCTCGCGAACATGACATTCGGGGTACCGATGTACGGCACTATGGCGCACTCGTTCGTTCAGGCGCATGCATCGGAGATCGAGGCGTTCGAACATTTTGCGCGTACGTATCCCGACAACACGGTGCTGTTGATCGACACCTACGATACGCTCGCCGCGGCGCGCGACGTTACCGAACTCGCGCGCCGACTCAGGCCGGAGGGAATACGTTTCGGCGCCGTGCGCCTCGACAGCGGCGACCTGGCCGACCTTGCCGTTCGGGTACGCTGCATTCTCGATGAAGGTGGCTGCGAGGATGTCGGAATCTTCGCAAGCAGCAGCCTCGACGAGCACTTACTCGCGCGGCAATTTACCGGTCTGCCCATCGATGGGTTCGGGATCGGTACTCGACTGGACGTCTCGGCGGACGCGCCGTATCTGGACTGCGCCTACAAGCTCGAGGAATACGCGGGCATTGCGCGGCGCAAACGCTCGAGCGGCAAATCAACCTGGCCTGGCCGAAAGCAGGTATATCGGCGCTTCGACAACAATGGACGGATGATGAGAGATGTAATAGCGCTCGACGACGAAACGCGGGACGGCGTGCCGCTGCTCGAGACCGTAATGCGTGATGGCCGCAGAATCGAACCGGCCACGCCGCTGGAAGCGCTCCGAGCGCGGGCGGCAAAAAGCCTGAAATCTCTGCCCGACCCGCTCCGGGACCTGTTCGCGAAACAGCCCTATCCCGTGGAGATCTCAGCCGCTATACGTGCACTCGCTGCGGAGCTGGACGGCACTACCTAGCGGCTGACAGTGCCTTCGCGACCTGTTTCAGCAACTTTTTCGTCCTCGCGCAGCCAGCCGAGCGCCTCCGCTTCGCTTTCGAAAGCCCGAATCGGATAGGCCCGGTTGGCCGCAACGATTTCGGTGAACTTCACGTCGGCGAACGTATCGCGGTGCCGTTCCACGAATGCCAGTTTGAACGCATGGGTCCAGCCGTGGTCCTTGGCATGGACGACGATGTCGTAGGAATCGAGCGCCGACAGCCGACCCTCGAGGTGCAGCACGACCAGCACCCGGTAGACACCGACGCTGCGACAAAACTCGACCGTCTTTTCGATGACTTTGCCTGCCTGAGCGGCCGCGTCGCCGGGCCGACGCTCGCCGGTTACGTCGAGGCGCACGTAATCATCGACAATCTGAAATTCGGCTGCGTACGGCATCTCGAAACTGTATACCGAATCGAACGTCGAAAATCCACGACGTCGAAAACTATATCCAACGTTACGATTGCGCGATGTTGGCGACGATGACGGGCACCGCAATGTGGCGACTCAGCGTCACGAGATAATTGCTATTCCGTCAGTGGATCCGCGCGGTTCAGAATCTCGCCCACGTCGAGACCCGAGGGCAGCGTGCCGTACGAACGGTCTCCCCGAGCCGCGATTCGCGTCGCCACAAAGGCGTCCGCCACGGCCGGGCAGCCGGCGCGGATCAGCAGGCTCGCCTGCATCGTCACGGCGAGCCTGTCGATGATCGCACGAGCCCGGTATTCACCGTCATCCGGATCCGACATGGCTTGCTTCAACTCGGCAACAGCCCGATCGAGTTCCGGACTGTCGTGCTCGGTTGCGGTCATTTCTTCGAACCAAGCATTTAGAACCTCCGGACTCTTTCCGAGCGCCCGCCGGATGTCGAGGGCCTGGATATTGCCCGAGCCTTCCCAGATGGCATTGATCGGTGCGTCACGGTACAGGCGTGCCAGGATGAAGTCTTCCGTAACGCCGTTGCCGCCCAGGCATTCCATCGCTTCGTACACGTGGAACGGCGTGCGCTTGCAGATCCAGTACTTGCCGGTCGGGAGGCCGAGGCGCAGCAGGCGCGCGTCGTGCTCATTGCCGGAGTTAGCCTGCGTCCTGTCGAGCGCTTCGGCCAGTCGCATCGTCAGCGCCAGCGAACCCTCCAGTTCGAGCTGCAGGTCGGCCAGAACGTTACGCATCAGCGGCTGCTCAATCAGCGGCCGGCCGAAAGCCGACCGCTCGCGTGCATGCTGCACCGCCTGGGCCACGGCCTGTCGCTGCGCGGCGCTGGAGCCGATCATGCAGTCGAACCGGGTCATCGCTACCATCTCGATGATCGACGCCACGCCACGACCCTCTTCCCCGACGAGCCAACCGAGCGCACCGTGCAATTCTATTTCGGACGACGCATTTGACACGTTGCCCATCTTGTTCTTCAGGCGCTGTATCTGAATCGGGTTCTTTTGACCGTCAGGTTGCCATCGCGGCGTCAGGAAGCAGCTCAGTCCACCGTCGGTTTGCGCCAAGATAAGAAATGCGTCGCACATCGGCGCCGAGGTAAACCATTTGTGGCCGACGATCCGGTACGGCTCGCCCGGTTGGCACGCCCCGATCGGAATCGCGCCTGTCGTGTTGCTGCGCACGTCGGAACCGCCCTGCTTCTCCGTCATACCCATGCCGATCGTGACGGCCTGTTTCTCGCTGTGCGGCACGTTATGCCGGTCATAACGACAGGCCAGCACTTTCGGAAGCCAATCGCCGGCAATAGCCGGTGTCAACTTCAGTGTCGGCACCGAAGCGAACGTCATCGTCAGCGGGCACGTGTGTCCCGACTCGGCCTGTGTGTGCAGGTAATAGAGTCCCGCCCGGACGACGTGTGCGCCGCGACGAGGATTGAGCCACGGGGTGGCGTGAAGCCCCAGCTCAAGACCCAAATTCATGAGCCGGTGGTAGGCATCGTGGTAGATCACGGCGTCGATCCGACGGCCCTGTCGGTCGTGCGATTCGAAACGCGGTTTGAACTCGTTGGCGAGAAAGCCCCACTCGATGACCTCGGCGCTGCCCGTTCGCGCGCCGTGCGCGTCGAGTTGCTGCTCGCCCCACTCACCTCCGTGGCGGGTAATGGCCTCCTTCAGGGCCTGGTCACCGCGGTAGGCGTTGTAGTCGATCAGCGGCGTCGACTGATTGAATACCTCGTGAGTTGCTTCCCGGGAATTTTCGACGCTCGACGATGTCGGCGTCGTGATTCCGGCAGAGCCCGGCGCAGGCATGCTCAGGAACCTGCCGGGCAGACGGCCGGACGGCTTGCGACCAGCGTCTTCACGGTTGCGAACTTTGCCAGCTCATCGGCAGCAGGCCGCATCGCATCGCCCGAAATGTACGCTCCGAATACGAGACTTCCGTCATCCCCGTAAATCAGCACGCCGCGCGGCGGCGCATCGTCGCCCGACGCCGGTAAATCAATGGCGTAGATCGCCGCATAGGTGTCGGGGCGCAGATGGCCCCGCAAGGGTTGCGTGTACGCGATATTGAAATACCGGCTGCGCTCGGATGGTGCACCGACACCGACGCTGCTCAATACCTCGAAGACGTTGCCGTCCTTGATGATCAGGAACGTTGCCTGCTCCCACGCCCCCATTGCCGCCCATACGTCAGCAAACGCGCTGCCGGGCGCCGACACGGCCTGGTCAGCCGGCAGCGCACTGACGACGACGGCCTCACTGAGCTCCAGACGTCGGGCGGCAATCGTCGGCAGCATGCCGGGATTTTCCGCATAGAAGCTCATTATCTTTGCACGCTCCTCGGGCGTGGCGCACAGCTCGTCCGCCTGAACGATGCCCGCAACGAGCAACACCGCGACAATGCGTATAGCTGCAAACGCCGAATGCAACGTACGGAACAATCGCCGCCGCTCATTCCGAATTCTGCGACCGCGAGAAATACAGAAGAGTTTACGAAATATGTTCATGAAGTCATGGGCGAACCGAAGCAATCGGCAATAGTCTCCTATGCCGGATTATAGTCTCGAACGGACCCGAGCTCAGCGCTGGATGCCGAGCGTGCTGCGTCGCGACCCGCAACGATAACGGTCCCGAGCCCGTCAACCGGGTTGCTTACGTATGCATTCGACCTGGCGGAGACTAGCCAGAAGGGACCGTTCTCGCAGACTCTCGGATCCTGCGTGTCCTAAGGGTAAATGCGGTACTCGAACGGCGGGATGTACACATCGTAGAACGGCTGAAGGTAGGCCACCAGATCGATCAGCTCCTGTACGGTCATGTGGCCGTTGTAGACGTACATCTTCGACCTGCCTTCGTCGGAAATGAGATCCTCGGGATAACCGTCCGCCAGCTTGTGAGAGGGGTTAATGATCGACGTCACGAGTTCGCCGTACGTCTTGACCCGCGATACCGGACCGCCGAGCTCGACATACGGTTCGTATCCCGCGATCGTTGGCAGCGTCTCGCGCTGAATCGTATGGCACTGGTTGCAGTGCATGTAGAGAAACGTCTCACGCCCGGCTGCAGGATTGCCCTCCGGGAGACTGAATCCCCTTTCGGACATCATGTCGCGCCCGCACCCGGCAATAAGCACGAGAGCCAGGAGGGCCATCCAGACGGACGTCGTGGTCTTCATCTTATGTTTTTCCCGCAGCAGGGATTCGGCTGCCACAGTTCATAACTAGCACCGAATCTCAGAGCGTTACATACGGGAATGCCGCAGTTCGCCGGCCTGACCGGACACACAGTCGCCGCGCCGGGGAGTCTATGGTCGGCTGGCGACTGCGCTGGCCCCCGAGGGCCGCCGGCCATCCGCTGCACGAAAAGCAACGATGAGCACCGGCAGCAGCGTCATGTTCGCGATCAGTGCAACGAGCATCGCGGTCCCGGTGAGCAGTCCGAAGTAGATCGTCGGATTGAACTGCGATAGCGCCAGAATCGAGAAACCGAGCATGATCGTAACGCTCGTATAATACATTGCGCGACCAATGGTGCGATGGCAGCGGTGAATCGCGGCCCAGTATTTCAGGTCGCGGTCAAACTCATGGGTAAATCGATAGACGTAATGAATGGTGTCATCGACGGCGATACCGACCGTGATGGCGGCAATCGTAATGGTCATCAGATCCAGCGGGATACCCAGCCAGCCGATAAGTCCGAGTATCATCGTGGCCGAGACGACGTTCGGTATGATTGCCGTGACCGCCATACGCAACGATCGAAACAGCGCAAGAAACATGGCGAAAATAGCAACGAAAACGAAACCGAGCGTGAATATCTGAGAGCGAAACAGGCTTTGCAGCATGTTGTTGTAGAGTACGAGCATCCCGCTCAGGTGTACCTGGTCGTCCGCCAGTCCTAATTTTTCCGCCAGGTCGTGACGAATGCGTCCGATGAGTTCGTTGCGGCGCAGCGTTCGATCGGATTCGAAGACCCTTACGCTGAAGCGCAGCTGATTTCCGTCGTCCGACAGGTACGGTGTGACGAGCGCCTGCTTTACATCATCGGGCATGCGCTTGTAGACGATCGACAGAAGAATATTGTCGGTCAGCACGGTCGCGTCGATCTCGCCGAGCAGTCGGGCCGCGGTTGCGACCGAGATGACTTTTCCCGTCTCCGGCAGCGCATCCAGGTAATCGTGAACTGCCTGAACTTCCGGTAAATGCGCAGCATTGAACCAGTGGCTCCTGGACGTAATGCCACCCTCGCCCTCCGGGTCCTCGGCGTAGATGTCCTCGAATTCGTCCGGTGCATCCATGCCTACGGATACGTCTCTTGCTTCGGTGGCGGCCGAAGGCGCATCGACGATGACGTCGAGCGGCGTCGTCCCGCCCAGTGCCTTATCGATCAGCACCATGCCCTGATAGATCTCGGTCGTTTTCTTGTAGTAGTCGATAAACCGGTTTTCCACGGTAAGCCGGGTGATACCGACGACGGCGGCCACGACGAGTGCCGCGAATACGAGCACCGTGTGCCAGATTCGACCATCGATCAGGCGCGCAAAAAAGGCCGTAATCGCGGCGGTTACGTCGCGCAGGATCCGCGGTTTTCCCGGCCGCGTCAGCATCAGGCCGGCCGGGAACAGCGTGAATGAGAAAACGAAACCGATGCTGATGCCGATAACCATCATCCAGCCGAAATCGATCACGGGCCGGATGCCGCTGACGAGCAGCGATGCGAACGCGACCATCGTCGTCAGCGCCGTATACAGGCTGGGAATCACGATGCGCTTGATCGACTCGCGGACCAGCGTCAGCTGGTCCGCTTCCGGGTGCCTCGTGTGGGCTTCCCGATAGCGCACGATGATGTGCAGCGTCAAGGCCAGGCACAAAATCAGCAACAGCGAAACGAAATTGGACGACACGACGGTGACCCGCCAGCCGGTCATGCCGAGAATTCCGAGCATCACGACGCAGGTCGAAAGGCAGTTCGCCAGCGCGAGGATCGCCCATCGCGGTTTTCTGAAAGCAATGAACAAGATGATGATCAGGAACGCAACAACGGCGATGCCGAACACGATCAGGTCGTGCCGTATGAAGTCGATCGAGTCCGTGACGATCATCGGAATGCCGCCGAGATGCAGCGTGGCCACGTCTTTGTACGCGTCGAGGACCGAGCGGACTGCGGAAATCCTTTCCCGTTCCTCTGCAAGCAGCTTGCGGCTCAGCTCATCGACCTGTGTCGACACCTCGGCTAAAGCCGTCAGCTCCTCGTCGCCGAGCGAACCCTCATACTCGCGCCGGCGAAGTCCGTCGCGCAAATCCCTGAGCTCGATAAATCGGGCATCTTGCGCAAGGTTCACGCGCAACGCGGTCGTGCGGGCATCGGCACTGATGATGAGCTCGCGATACAGCGGGCTCTTCACGAGCTCTTCACGCGCAAGCAGCCGATTCGTGTCCTGTTGCTCCAAACGTTTTATTCCGTTTGCGATTTGCTGCAGGTCGACGGGAGGGCTTTTGATAAGCGGCACGTCGAGAATGCTGATGACAGACTCGACGCCGTCGACCGCTCGCAGATCCGCACGCAGATTGCGCAGCTGCTCGAGCACCGGGTCACTGAATAGCTCGGCTTTCGGGGCGAACGTAACGATCAAATAGTCGTCCGATCCGTATCGAGCCCGCACATAGCGGTAGTAGCGAAC
>JBFHXQ010000018.1:0-15959 GCA_041598895.1 Woeseiaceae bacterium
ACGCGGCTCGTGTCGAAACGGTCTCGAACCTCGAGCCGGACGACCTCGCTGTTTGCAACGATCGGCGCAGCCGTGAGGCGATACAGACCCGACGTGCCGTCACCGCGCAGTTCATCGCGCCGAAACGCCTGATCGGAATTGGCGGCAAAGACGGTCAAGCCCAGGTTCTTGCCGCGGTAGTCGCTTTTGAAGCCGTTGAATCTCCGCTCGTAGCGGGCCAGATCGGTGACCGACAGTCCGGTATCGAAATCACCGAACAGAGCAACATATTGATTTCTCTCTATTTTTACGTAAAGCTTGCGCTGGCTGGGCGCCTCGAAGCGCTGCTCGCTTGCATCTGCGTACAGCGTGTACAGCGCGGTGGGATCAACAGCAGTTTCGAACCGGTCGCGCGTTTGCTCACGTCGTCGGGACGAATCGTATGCCAGCGTAAGCAGGTATTCGCCGCGAATTTGCCCTTTCGCAAAAAAGGCTGCCCGTCCGCCGTCGAAATAGCCGTCGACATGATCGGCGTTCATCGCGCTGATCGAATTGCCCGCGAGCGTGTTGTAACCGACAGTGCCCTCGGCAAACCCTACGAGGATCCAGTCTCGTGGCGCGGGTGTCAGCCAGGCACGAATTTCCTGCTGGCGATTGTTCTCGAATTTGAAATTCACCGTCGCCTCGCCGGCCTGCGTGGTCGGTTCGAGTTCGACCAGCGCTATTCCATCCGGACCGACCCGGTACGTGGGCTGTCTGGAGCCTACGGTAACGAGGTCGTTCTTGCGATCGTTTTCGACGTCCCACCACGATCGGTAAGGCGGATTGACCCTGTACGTGCCCAACGTGCCGTTGCGCGACGGCTCGCCGGCGCGATCGAATAGCCGCACCGCGATGATCGGTCGCGTTTTGCCGTCGGCAACAAGCGTCGACTTGTCGGCAACGAACTCGCCGCGAATCGCGGGTCCCGAATAATAGAGGTCGCGCTCCAGGACGCGCGCTTCGCTGCCGTCGGCGTTGACGACTACCGCGCGGATCCGGTTGCTGCCGTCGACCAGATTGACGCCCTTCCAGCGCGACACCGCAACCGTCCGGGCCGAGTTCACGGCAAGCGTGTCGAAGTTGAGAACACTGACGGGTTCTCCGTTGAGCACCAGACGCACGGTCTGATCCGGTTTGTGCTTTATCGAAATCTTCGTGGCCGGAATGGCCGGCTGAAAATCGTCCGCCGGCAGCAGCATCGAAATACCGGGTTTCAGGGTGTCGATCGCAGGCTCGACCTGCGACGCCGGCATGCCGGCGTCGATACCGATAGGTTTAACGACCGCAGCCGTCGTCTCGGTACCCGGCACGGCGCCCTTGGTCGCAGCAGCCTGCGTGCCGCTGGATTTACGCGTGACTTCGAGAAACGACGGTTTACTCGGTCGCAGCCCGCTCAAAACCATTTCGACGCGTCGATTCTTTTGCCGGCCTGCGGCGCTTGTGTTGCTGGCGACCGGTTCATCCGGGCCTCGCCCTGCGACCTGTACGTTCTCCGGCGGGATGTCGAGCGCCCTCGCGACGTAACCCGCCGCGGACATCGCGCGGGCATCCGACAACATGTAATTGTTCGCGAAAATGTGGCGATTTCGCACTGCGATTCGCTGACTGTCCGTGTGACCTACTGCCGAAACGTGTATGTTCCGTACGCCGGCCCAGTTGCCGATGATTGCGTCGAGCGCGGCCTTATCGGAAGCAGACAGTTCTGCGGACAAAACGTCGAATTTCAGATCGAGCACATAGCCATCGTTCACCATGATCGCGGGTTCCCGAACCATGCGGGTCTCGGCGAGCGGCGTTTTCTGCTTCGACTCGATCGGCGTATCGAATTGCGCAACGGCTTTCGTAATCAGTTCGCCGGCAACGTAGGTACCGATTTTTCCGCGGAACGTAATCTCGCTGGACCAGTTTCCCGGGCGGTCATCCAGCGCCATCGACAGTGTCTGCCCACCGACGCGGGGATTGCCGAGGTCGCGGCCGTCGATGCGCATCGATCCGGGCGCGTAATTTACGCCGTCCGGCAACAGGAACATCAGGTCGATGTTCGAAACCGGCACATTACCGACCACATCGAGCCGCAGCACGTACCGGACTTCGTCCGCGCTGTCGGTACCGATGTTCTGCAGCTCGAGATCGATACGGCCAACGGGAGCGGGCTTGCGGCGCAGGTAGAAGTCGGCACGATGCAGGCCGCCGCGCGCGAGCTTTACGAACTGCGAGTCTGCACGACCGGCAAACCCCGGCGCCTCGCGACAACCGGCGATGTCGAAATACTCCGGCACGGAAAACGTGTCCAGCTGCGCGACGTGCGTCCCCGGTTCGAGATTGTCGAAGTGGAAGCGGCCGCCCTCGTCGGTCACAGCATAACGACCGTCCTCGAGATAGATACGGATGTTCCCGACGCCCTGGTCCTCGGAGAACGTGTCCTGGCTGCACTCACCTTCGACAACTCGGCCGATGATCGTGGCGGTATTGCGAAACAGATCTTCGCGCAGCTGAATCGCCACGCTGGCCTCGTTGGATACCAGACCGCCGCTACCGAATGCGGTTGCCCGGTTAGTGACCGAGTCGCCGCGACGTCCGCCGACGATTTCGACCACGTAGGCAACCGTGACGCGCTCCGCAACCGCAAGCGTTCCGGCGCTGAATGTCAGCGTCGTGCCGTTTGCCGAAATGTCCGGATCCGGAGCGCTGGCTCCGTTCACCGTCGTCGAGCCGGCGACGAAGCGAACCCCTGCGGGCAGCGCGTCGACGATCTCGATGTCGGAGACGGCACCGACGGGTGACGCATTTTCCAGCGCCAGCTCGTAACGCACGAAATCGCCCGGTGCGGCAATTGTCGTCAGCGTCTGCTTCTGCAGGAACAGCGCAGCCGGTCTGGGATCGAGCGGAATATCGAGCCCGATGCCCGGACCCCCTGCCTTGCGAAACGCCGCGCCAAAGGAGCCCGGCTGCAGCGCATACGGTGCGCCCGGCAAGGCCTGCAGCTCCGCGACTGCGACCTGCGACGGCGCCGAGTATTCCGGCGGCGGCGTCACGACCAGGCGGTAGTCGCCGTCGGGCACGACCGGAAACCGGAATTCGCCGGGACCGAATACGTAGCTCGTGCCGGAGCTGTCGGTCACTGCGCCGCCGCTCGTGATCAGTGACGGAAAACTGCTGACACCGTCGTTGCCGTACACGCTCGCAGGCAACCCGCTGGCCGCGTACACGATCTCGATCGTCGCGCCGCTGACCAGCGTTCCGGATCGCGATTCGAAGACGCGCTGCACGGGATCCAGCACGGCGCTCGCCCGTGCCGTATCGGTCGGATCTGCAGGATCGGCGTAGTCCACGGTGACGTCGGACGACGGTGCGCCCTGCAGCACACAGTCACCCGGGCTCGCAGGGGCGTTGACCGTCGGGACGTAGCCGGCAAAGACGCCGGTGTCCGGCCCGGTTTCGCTCAACCGAATGGTTTCCGAGTCGCCCGTCGCCGAGTTCGAGACGGCCACGACCGCGACGTCGACAACCTGGTAATCCAGATTCTGATCCGCGTCCTCGAGGCGAATGAACACGGGCTCGCCGAGATTGTAGGCCGCAGTATTGTCGATATCCTGAACGCCAGCCGGATCAATCGTTGCACCACCCGTCAGCACCGGATCGGCCAGCGGCACGAACGCGCCACCCTGCATACAGGCTGCCGGGCCGACCGACTCCTGATAGGCGCCGCCGCCCGACGGCACGACGCGGGTCAGTCCGACGTCTGCAGGGCTGCGGGCAACTGCGACGGTCAATTCGACGATGTTGCTGTCGGCACTTACCGGGCTGCCCGCATCGTTTTGCCAGGCGATCGTCGCCTGGTTCGAAATGACGGCGCCGGGAGGGCTTGCCAAAGCGGAGCCCGTAAGCGCCAGGAGGGTGAAAATGAGCGCGGGCCAAGCGGCAATTCCGGCAATTACGGAATCCCGGAAACGCCTCGGGGGGAACCGATGTTCCCCCCGAGTCTGGCGTTGCGCGGAGCCGCAAGGGCAGGCGCCAGGCGGCGCCGCCCCGTGCGTGACGGCGCGCGGGCTGCTTTCGAACGCAACGCCGCAACCGTCTGCCCCGTGCCGTTCCATGAGCACCGCGATGAGTCCCCGCGTGACAGGCTACAGGTTCGGTATTTCGACCTGGAACTGCACCGTCAGCGACTGTCCGCCGGTCAGCGTAATCGGCAGGTTAGCATTGCCTACGACCAGGTTGACGCCATCCAGCGAACAACCGTCGGTGTCGCTCGCGGCGGGGTCGGCCGAGCACGGCGTGTAACCCGAGCCCAGGTCGTACTGAATGTCCTGGCCCGCCCCACCATAGGCGCCGCTCACGAACGTCACGTCGCTGTCGATCGGGTCCGCGACGGATATGCCAGTCGCATCTGCGGCACCGACAGCATTCGTGACCGTTATCGTGTACTCGATGATCGCGCCCGGGACGGCCATCCCGCTCGTGAACGGGTCGGAGATCACCGCCGCCGTTTTCTGCACCGTGAGCGCAGCCGACACAGCCTGATAGCCGTGCGGAAGGTATTCGAATCCGTCGTTATCGGTGTCTGCAAAGACGTTGTCGATCGCGGTCGGATCGTCCGCGCCGCTCGAGGCCACGAGATCGGGATCCAGCGTTCCGGGCGTTGGTAAAGCGTCAGGGTCATCCGCCGACGTCGCCGTCAGCTCGATATTTGCGTACTGGCCATTCGTCAGCGTTGCCGGCGCGTCCGCATACACGTGAATGATGACGACTTCGTCCTCGCCGAGCTCATCCACATAGCCAATATCCGCGCCGGGATCCGGCACACCTCCGCCACCGTCGCCGTTCGCAACGTAGATGCGCAGGTTGGCCATATCTACGTTGGAATCGTCCTGACCGTGCGCGGTACCTGGCGGGGTCAGGTTCACGGCGTCGAGTCGAAAATCCATGATCGCGTTGCCGGTATTCGTCAACCGCCAGGCCGTGATCCAGTCGTTGCCGCCCGGCGTCACGGGTATATGCGCGCCGTCCAGCTCTTCGAGCGTGAAGCTAACGCGCCGGTCGACGAGGAACTCGGTCGGACTGCCGCTGCCGGGCGTGCTGTTGCCGAGCGGGTCCGATTCGATCGGCGTCTGCGCCTCACTGTTCACGGTATACGACACGGTCGCCTGGTTCGACACCGTGGTGCCGGCATCCGTGCCCAGCGCCGCTGCGTGCTGCCCGATCAGCAGCAGAGCGGCTGCCATCCCGAGCCTCTCAATCAGGCTGGGATTTCCTATTACAGTTTTCATCACGGTACTCCTTACACTGCAAAACTGTTTCCGGTTTCATTACCGGGCAGGTCTTCCGAAACCGGCCGGGTCCTGCATCCCGACCGGCCTTGTTCAGCTGCCGTGCTTGACGGCGGCCTAATTCAGTACGGCGGCAAAGCGGGCGACGCCCTGCGCACCTGCGGCAAGCGCCTCCTGCATGCGCCAGCGAATATGTGTGACGTCATCCGCCGTCGCGGTACGTTCCTCGCCGTCCTCGATGACGGTCAGCTCGTCCAGGCCGGCAAACGTGTGGCCACCGTCGACCGAAAACCGGATTTCAGCACCGGGCCCGAACGCGGAGCCGTCAAGGTAGGTCAGGCTTTCCGCAATCGGATTCGTTATGACGACGTTGTCGGCCGGTTCCTCGCTGATGTTCTGAAAGGTGATCGTGTAAAAGACATTTTCGCCGGGCACGACGGTATCCGCAGAAACGAGCTCGGTCTGTACGGCGCCGCCGTCATCGAGCCGAACTGTTTCTTTCTGCACGACAGTGCGAACGTTGAGATGTCCCTCAGCTGCAACGGCAGTCGACGCGCACGCCAGTATCAACAAAACTCCAATCACTTTTTTCATAGCAACCCCCTGTTGCCTATCGCTTGAATGACTCGCTGGTTAATCGATTTGCACCTCGAACACGATGGTCTGTATGCCATCGGTCTGCGTCAGGTCACCGAGTTGAACTACGACACTCGGTATGCCTGCGGTATTAAATTCGCCCGCGTCGGCATCTGCCGCATCAGTCAGGGGCGATCCGTTCAGCGTCATGCTGTTCGGCACGTAGGTCGTAAACGTCGGAATCGCGTCGCTGAGCACGCTGGTACTCGCCGTCCCGGTACTCGTCACCTCGACAGTGATTGTGTAGGTGATCGTGGAACCGGGTAGCGGCTCACTGCCACCGAACGGGTCGGTAACGGCCTGAGCCTTTGTGACGCTAACCGCGACTTCCGAGACCAGGTACTCGCCGAGGTCGGCGGCCTCGCCGCCGGTCGTCCCGATGATCGCATCGACACCGTTGTCACCCTGTCCGGCAAACTCGGTTCCGGGGGCACCGGTACCGGTCGCCGACGTTGCGGTCAGCTCGCTGCGGCCGATCTGGCCGTTCAATACCGTCCCGGGAATGTCGTTGATGAGAAACACGTCCACGGACTCATCGGCAAGAAGCACCGGATCGTTCGAGCCGGGCGTATACGCCTGGTCGCCGACGTTGAAGTCGCCGCTGCCGTCCGTATCGAAGTAGATCGCGGGCACCGCCGGGACCGGGTCGAAATCGTTGCCTGCAATAACGCTGTCTATGGCGAGCTGAAACGTCTCGGTACCGTTGCCGGTGTTCGTGACGGTGAACAGAAGCTCGCGATTCGTATCGTTCGCCGCGACGAGCACCTGCGGGCTCTGCACCGTCACCGTGACGTCTATGCGCTCATCGACGGTCAGCGTGGTCGTGTTCGAATCGACCGATAGCGGCGTGCCGCCGACGTCGAAACTGACGGTTGCCGTGTTTTCGATGACGGTCCCGGCAGGCGTTCCGGCCGCCAGCGATTCGGAACCCAGCGCGACGAGCGCAAAAAAGATCGGGAGCCGGCAGAACCGCGATCCTGCGGAGCCGCACGGCGACATTGCCTTGTCCAAGGTTCATTCCTCTCTTTGGCAAGTTGAATTGCGCTCAAAAGCGCCGTCTCGAACTCATTTCGAGCCGTTCGGGCACTCTCGTGGAATCCGACTGATGGTGCACGCGGATGGGGGGAGCGGAACCCGGATCTGTGAACGGGCTCACAGTCCGGTCGTGACGTCGCTCACAGACGCAAACCGGTGGCGGAGCAGGACTTCCTCGTCGAATCGCTCGGGTCTGAGCTCGCCATATGTCAGATATGGCGAGCTGCGATTAGGTCAACTCGGACGAACGATTGCCAACTTTTTCATCTTCGATCGCAGCGTGCTGGGGGGTATGCCGAGCTTTGCAGCAGCCCCACTTTCGCCGGAGATTTTCCAACCGACATCCTCGAGAACGGCGAGGATGTGCTCGCGTTCGACCGCACGAAGTTCGGCGATGGACAGGCTGACGACTCGCGGGCCGTCGGTTTCGGCGGGAGCCTGCCGGCCGGTCAACGGATCCGCCAGTTCGAGCACGGGCCCCGACCACGTGATCAGCGCGCGCTGGATCACGCTTTCCAGCTCTCGCACGTTGCCCGGCCAGGAATACTCCCGCAGTTGTTGCATCATGCGGGCAGAGATGGCTTCGACGTTACGCCCGAGGTGCTTCGCGTGCACGAACACGAAGTGTTCGGCCAGCAGCTGAATATCGTCACCCCGGTCGCGGAGCGGCGGCAACGCGATCGGAAACGTATTGATCCGGTACAGAAGATCGGATCGAAACCCGCCGGTCCGGACCGCGGTATCCAAATCGCGATTCGTGGCTGCGATGATGCGCACATCGACGCTAATCGTCTCCGATCCGCCGAGCCGCTCGAATTCGCCTTCCTGCAATACTCGCAACAGTTTGGACTGCAGCTCAATCGGGAGATCGCCAATCTCGTCAAGAAACAGCGTGCTGCAATCGGCAAGATCGAAGCGTCCCTGGCGCTTGCCCGATGCGCCTGTAAATGCGCCTTTTTCGTAGCCGAATAATTCGCTTTCGATCAGATTCGAGGGCAGCGCGGCGCAGTTCACTTTTACGAGAGGATGATCGCGGCGCGGGCTGCGTTCGTGTATGGCCCGTGCGATCAGCTCCTTACCGGTCCCCGTCTCGCCGAGAATCAGCACGGGCGTATTCGTCTCGGCGACCTTTTCGACAAGGCCCAGGCAGTGAATCATTTCGTCGCACTCGGCGACGATCTCGTCGAAGCCGTGACTGACCTTTACTTCCTCGCGTAAGTACACGTTTTCGGCGTGCAGCCGATCCGTCGCGTCCATGAGGTTGTTCAACGTCCGGTCCAGTTCCTGCCGCGACTTCGTTCGATAGACGAAATTCGCGAACAGCTCGCCGAATACTCGGAGCTCAGCGACATCCTGGTCGGTCCAGGGGCGCGCCGACTTGAGGTGCCCGTAAGCCAGTATTCCTACAATTTGCCCGGCGACCGAGAGCGGCAGCGCAAACTGGGACTTGACGCCCTGCTCCTCGAGCGTTTGCTTGTCGACGCTCCAGTCACCGGACAGGTCGGAGACCTTGTCGATGGCAAGGATTTCGCCCGCCGAAATGAGTCGCCGACACTGCGGTAAATCGTCGCCATCGAGCGGCGCGGCAATCGTGTTCCCAGCTGCGTTCCAGCTGTAGACGACTTCCGCCGAGCGCAGGTCGGGGGCAAGCCAGAACAGCGTGGTTCGATCGGCGCCGATGTACTCGCAGAGCTCCCTCAGGCATTCCTGGACGATCGCTTCAGCGCTGACCTCCGTCGCCTTGACGAGCCGTGACGACACGGACGCCAGCTTTTCCTGAAACGCCATGCGCCGTTCCAGAGCTGCCCTCGTCCGGCGCATGTCCAGAATATTGGATTCGGCGCCCCACATGCGCTGCAGGTGGCCATCGCGCACGATTCCGGTCAGACTGATACTCAACGCACGGTCCTCTCCGTCCGGCGCCTTGTAGATCAACTCGTAATCGGTCAGGCGATAGTTGTTCTCGATGAATTCCGCGAAAAACTTGCGGTGCGCTTCGACGTCCTGACTGCTGTCCAGCAGGCTCATCCTGCTGCCAATGACTTCAGAGACGCGTTCCACGCCGATATCGCGCGCGAAAGCCAGGTTACATTCCGTGAGGATCGCGTCCTGACTGCGCCGTATCTGCTGCTCAACCGGAAGCGAGATGGGCAGCGGCGGCTCGAACGAGTAGCAGTAGATCGAGTTTGATGTCGTATCGAGGAGGTACCGAAAGCGCGCCTCCGACTGCACGACGCTGTCCTGCGCGGCGCGAATCAGATCAGAATTCGAGTGAATTGTATCTTCGGCTCGCTTGCGCTGCACGAGCGACCAGACGATGCCTATTACGATAAGCAGGAAGGCCAGCCGCGACAGGGTCCATTGCAACCATTCCGGCATTGCTCGATTCAGGAGACCCGCGGCACCGGCCTCGATGCTGCCCGGGTGGAGCAGCATCAGCATGAAGTCGATTGCCTGGATGAGAACCATCAGGGCAATTCCCGAGACGAGCACAACGCGTCCCGACATCGGCGCGAATTTGCTGCGCAGCAGCCCACCGACAGCGAGCAGCACCAAGATACCGATGCTGAACAGGATGATGGACACGTCCACAACGCGCATCAGGAGTTCCAGGTCGGGACTGATCAACATGGCTGCCGGATCCCGGGTCGCCAGAGTGCCGGCGCGCGGCAATACCGAGACTTTGGCGAACGGGTGCGAACAGGCGAGCGCGGCACGTCAGGTACAGATTTTTGACGCGGACATACAGGCGCTCGTGGTATTGACCCGCTCGGCTTGCAAGGGAACGCTCAGCTGACGACCGAAGGCCCGGAATTACGCGCGTTTATACCGGGACCGCGGCTCCAAGTCACGAGATTTCGCGACTTCAGTCGAAATATCGCCAGCCCAGGCTGCCTTGCACACAATCCGGGCACGAGAAAGACTACGCTAAGTTATTGAATTTTAGAAAATAGCGATAAATTTGAACAAACGCTCTGAAATGGCATGAACCGTGCACTGATTAGGTCGGTGGGCAGTTGCCTTGCCTTTTGCCGCATCACGACAGACCCGGAACACTGCCATGACTTCGATAGACGCGCTGTTAATGACCCGTGACCCCGAGCTTGCCGATCGGCTCGCGCCAGACTCACCGGGTCTTCGCATTACGGAGACGCTGCGACCCACGAAGCGCGGGCTGGCGGCCGTTCGCAAACTGGACGCTTCCGGGTCTGCCAGACTTGATGTCATCTTGTTCGATTTCAGGCGTGCAACCGGCCGCGGTTTGGATCTGGCGATCGAGCTGGTGTGTGCGCCCCGGGCTGCGCGCATTCCGGTCATCTGGCTCATGACGCCCGAATCCGAACAGTTGCTCGAGTCGCGGGAACTCGAGTGCTGCGATACGACAAGTTTCGCCCCGATCGCGCTCGATCACTTCATGCGCAAACTGTCGCAGCACCGCGAACAGCGCTTTCTGCGGGCGCTGGCCCTGCTTTACGAGCTCGGACCCATACTGGTGCGCGTGCCCGCCGAGCTTTGCGGTGAACATGCTGGGTACGCGCTCACTGGCTGAACGCCCGGATCAATTCTCTTCGACGCGCCGGATTCCCAGATCGACCGCGCCATCGTAAATTTCATTAGTTGCATATACTGAAAAGTCGGTTCGAGCGCGCACCCGACCCGTATTGGCATTGCCATCGTCCGTTCGTTCGTCAAATCGGCGCAAAACCTTGCCGGGAACGCGGCCAAAGACGACGCTGATATCTTCGATTCCGTACAGGTCCTGGCCAACGCCGATGACTCCGTCAAACGCGTTGATCGGCTGCGCGTAGCTGGCGTCCCCCATATCCACGGGACCCGCGACGAGTTTCGCAGCTCGCAGATGCTTCCAGAACAGCCGAGTTTCACTCGTGTTATCGGTGCCATTCCAGGTCCCGGTGACCCGGCCATTGCCGTCACCATTATCCGAGCGCTGCCAAACGCCTTCGAAACGGGACGTCGCGGCCGGATCGTCTCCGGGCAGAAAACCGTATGCCTTATGATACTTATCGATCGCCATAGCCACGGAGTCGCAGTCATTCTCGACACCTGCGACCTGGCGATTGAGCATCATCTCCCGGCCCTGCAGATACGCGCCAACCAGGAGCACGACGATAACCAGCAAAATAATCAGTTCCAGCGTCGCGATTGCCGACTGCGTCGATCGATCTGACTGCAATGAAAACACATTGAATACCGGTCTGGTTGAGTGCTCGGGCCGTCCGCGTAATCGCAAATTAGGGCCGTGCAGAAATACCGGAATATTTATCGACTGATTCGTGACTATCTTGAATACCGTTGCGCGGCGTCCGTCGATCGTTTGCTGACAGGCAGACCAGCCTCGCTGGATAAGAGAGTGCCGACGGTGGTTCTTCAGATTCGCGAGGCCCCTGCTCCCTGGTACCTCGGCAATCCCGGGGCTCGCCGCGAGCAGCCTAAAGAATGATTACGTGCGGCCGCTATCCACTAAGTATAGCTGCCGTAGGACGACCCATGCTCCAGAATCCGTCTGTCGACGCGGAGCCCAAGGGGGCAACCGGCGAGGCGACTCTTCGAGAACAGACGTTTCGCATACTCGAAACGGCGCAGGACCATGACGGTCTGAGCCGCGCGGTCGATATTTCACTCATAGCCCTGATCTGTGCGAGCGTTATCGCAGTCATCCTCGAGTCGATTCCTGCCATCGAGCAGAATTACGGTGCTTCTCTTTACTGGTTCGAAGTTGTCACGATTTGCGTGTTCTCCGTCGAATACATGTTGCGCGTATGGAGTTCCGTTGAACATAGCGCAGCAGCAGCTAAACGCCCTGTTCTGCACCGGTTGCGATACGTCCTGTCCTTTCAGGCAATCGTCGACTTGCTTGCGATACTCCCGTTTTATCTGATCGCATTCGGCGTCTTCGGTGGTCTCGACATGCGTTTTCTGCGCGCCGTCAGGCTGTTGCGTGTCCTAAAGCTGACGCGTTATTTCGCTGCCATGAATCTGCTATTCATCGCTGTGCGGGAGAATAGTCGGGCGCTGGCTGCCGCGTTTCTGATCCTCGTAACGGTCATGCTGCTCGCAGCCTCAGGCATGTACTACTTCGAACGGGACTCTCAACCGAAGGATTTCGGGAGTATTCCTGCCGCGATGTGGTGGGCATTTGCGACTTTGACAACCGTCGGTTACGGCGACGTAACGCCGATAACGGTCGGCGGCAAAATATTCGGCGCTTTGATTACTGTCGTCGGCATCGGCATGGTTGCCCTGCCGACAAGCATTCTTGCATCCGGCTATAGCCAGCAGTTGAAACTCAGTACCGATGCATATCGGAGTCGCGCGGCGGAGGCACTGGATGACGGCATCCTGAGCGACGAGGAAATCCGGGACTTGGAATCCCTGCGTATCGACCTCGGGCTGAGCAAACACACGGCGAGCCAGATTCTCGATGCCGGTCGGGTTCGCGCAGCACTGGAGGGCGGCCATCGGCAGCCTCTCTGTCCGACGTGCAGCGCACCGCTGTGATCGGTTCTCAGTTTCTGAGGCCGTAACGCCGAATCTTCTCGACCAGCGTGGTTCTGCCGATTCCGAGACGCTCAGCGGCGTGCTGAACGACGCCGTCACTCTGCTCCAGCGCATCCTTGATGATGGTTTTCTCGATGTCGGCCAGATACTCGCGCAGATCGAAGCCGTCTGCAGGCAGACGGATCCCCGGTGCGCTCGGCGCCAGCCGTGCATCGACGACTTCCGGTAATACGTCGACTGAAGAATCTGATGCAACAATTGGCCACGGCAGGTCTTGTGCACGAATCACACCATTGGGTTTTGTCACGACCAGCCGTTCGATCATGTTCGCGAGTTCTCTGACGTTTCCCGGCCATCGGTAGTTGCACAGAGCCTTTAGCGCGTTGTCCTGAAAATCGAGCTTTACGCCACACGTCGCCTGCATACGCTCGGCAAATTCGACAACGAGCGGAACGATATCGTCCGGACGATCTCGGAGTGGGGAAATCTCGATCGGAAAGACGCTCAGGCGATAGTACAGATCTTCGCGAAAACTCCCCGACGCGATTCGTTCGGGCAGGTCGCGGTGGGTGGCCGCTATAAGCCGCACGTCCACGGGAATACTGCGCGTTCCGCCCACCCGTTCGATGACTCGCTCTTCCAGAACACGCAGGAGCTTGACCTGCATGACCGGCGGCATGTCGCCGATTTCATCGAGAAAGAATGTGCCCCCGTTCGCCTGTTCGAAGCGGCCGCGTCGCATGGAAGCGGCTCCTGTAAATGCGCCGCGCTCGTGTCCGAACAGCTCGGATTCGAGAAGGTGCTCCGGAATTGCACCGCAATTAACGGCGATGAACGGGCCGTCCCGGTCCGACAGCTCGTGAATCTGGCGCGCCACCACTTCCTTGCCGGTGCCGGACTCGCCGGTAACGAGGACCGTTGCGCCCGACGGCGCAACCTGCTCGAGCAGTTTGCGCACGGATCGCGCATCCGAACTCTCGCCGATGAAGCGATTGGATTTCGGCAAACTGGGATGCTGACCGGACGGCGAGTGTTCCGCATGAATTTCGTCGAGCACGGAACCCAATTCATCCAGGCGTACCGGATAATCGATGGTATGCAGCCGCGCCCAGGGAAAAAGCGCGTGAAGCTCGGCCTCGTTCACGATAATTCGCTGTCGTGCAGAACGACGATCGGCACCGACGGGTCCAGGCGCTCGAGGTCACAGAGCACGTCGCGCACGTCGTCATCGCTCAAGTCAGGACCGACGAACAAGGCCTCGAGGCGCCGCCGACCCAACCGTCGGCGCCAGGTGGCCGGGTCGGCCGTGCGCACCCGCGGCGTGTCCATGAACTCGATGAGTTCCTTCATATGCCGGGCCGCGGTGCGGTCTCGGTTGACCACCAGGATAATGCTCCCCGAGTCAGCCACGATGAGGTCCGCGACAGTGTCCGCCGCAATTGTGCAAGCGGCTGATTGAAAGCGCTTTTCGGGACTGCCGTCCGTATACCTCTTGCCTATGGCGCGCCCCTCCGCTGCACCGACTGCACGACGCGATGTCAGCCATGTGTGTCTTTCCGCCCAGATTCAGTGAGTTTTTGCTCAATTTACTGAACCTAGGCGCTCAGGTACATATTTGCAACGGATTTTTGACGGATTACTTTATATGGTTTTTTTTTCCTTTTTGTGTCCCACTGCAGTCCTATTCCAACCTATCATAATCGGCTCCCTGAGGACCCGGCCGCCGCCGGCGAATGCCACGAACCGTGCGGCCTTGAGGCGCGTTTGACCGGCGCGGATAGCTCAAGAAAAACGGCCGCGGGCCGATACTGCAGTCATCGAATTTTGTCCCTTGCCGCTGTCGCCGCGCGACCGCGTGCGAGGCGAGTGAGGCGCGATGAGTCTGGTTTCGAAAATCATGGGTACGGGCTCCGGCGACACCCGGAAGGCGAAGAAATCGGCGCCGGAATCGACCGCCCTTGCCGACGGCGCACTCGATACCCTGGGCAACGTAATCCGCGTCATGGGCGACGAGTCATTCCCGCTCGAGGACGACGTCGATCCAGCGAGATTTCCGGACCTGTGTGCGGAGTTCGCCTGCCATGTCGAAAACGGCGCAGCCGTATCCGCGCTCGACATTCCGCGCTCACTTGACGGCAGCCGCGAATGGGGCCAGGTGCGGCGCTTTTTCGCGGATCGTCGCCGCGCCGAAAAGGCGTTTGTCACGGAGAGACTGAACAATTACAGGGGCGTTGTCGAAGACCTTGTATCGGGCCTGCGCGAAATCGGACTGCGCGATCAAAATACTGAAAACACGGTAAAACAGAGTCTGAATGTCGTAAATGAAGCCGTCGGATCCGGAGCCCTCCCGCAGATTCGCGAAGCACTCTCACAGACGTTCGCCAAAATCAATGAGACGTTCGAAGAGCAGCGACAGCTGTACGAGTCGCAGCTCAAGGAATTGAACGACCGGATGTCTAGCCTGCGACAGGACCTGGTTGCGGCGCATGAGGAGATGAAGAGGGACGCATTGACCGATGCATTCAATCGCGGCGCGTTCGACACCGCAATCGTACAGAGCCTCAACATGCATTTTATCCTGAATCAGCCGATCACGGTCGTCATGATTGATCTCGACAATTTCAAGACGATCAACGATACCTATGGGCATGCGGCGGGCGACGAGGTCTTGCGCGACATCGGCGAATGCCTCGCACGTTCGTTCATAAGAAAGAGTGACCTGGTCGCCCGTTACGGCGGCGACGAATTCGTTGTAATCATGAATGACACGTCCGCAACGAACGCCAAAACCGTCGTCGAGCGCTTTCTGCAATACGCAAACCGTGTCACGGTCCCGTACGCCGGCGCAGCTGCGACCGTGTCCTGCTCGGCCGGCTACACCGAAATTCACGAGACCGATACCGTCGAATCCATCATGGCACGCGCCGACCAGGCGCTGTACCAGGCGAAGGCGGCGGGCCGGAATACGGCCCGATTCGTGTCCTACGCAGCGGATTCGGACGCCTCCTGAGCGCCTGATTTTCACGCCCTCGGCATTAAAGCGGGGCCCAGATCGGCCGATAACCCCCTAGGGCACGGAGCGTCCGCTTCCGGACTTCGGAGGGAAACGACTTGGATCTGGCGACATTAATCGGGCTGATCGGTGCGTTCGGCATCGTGATGGCGTCCATCATGCTCGGTGGTTCGGCAGGGACGTTCATCAATGCGCCGTCCCTGCTTGTCGTGCTGGGCGGCACGGTCCTCGTCACGATGATGAAGTTCAGCCTCGGCAAATTTCTTGGCGCCGCGTCCATCGCACTGAAAGCATTCCTGCACAAGCCGACGAACCCCGAAGAGCTGATAGAGCATGCCGTCGAACTGGCCAAAACCGCACGCCAGGGCGGTCTGCTTGCCCTCGAGGACGCCGAGGTACCTGACGATTTCATGAAGACGGGGCTCGGCATGCTTATCGACGGTCACCCCGCCGATGTCGTTCGC
>JBFHXQ010000019.1:0-15869 GCA_041598895.1 Woeseiaceae bacterium
GGGTCGACGAGCGGTCGCGCAGATCGAACTGACGGGCCTGCTGGCAAGCATCGATCGTTGGTGCGCTCAGGCAGCCGAGCTTCTCGAAGAACGTGAGCGCCCCGCAGAATTCATCCCGGACATTATTATTCGTGAGCAATATGAGCCATACCCGCTGGTCGGCGCAATCGGCCCGTGGAATTTTCCACTGCTTCTGGCATTCATTGACGCCGTGCCCGCCCTGCTTGCAGGAGCGGCCGTGATTATTAAGCCCAGCGAGGTCACACCACGCTTTGCCGCCCCCGTTGGCAACGCCATTGCGAGCGTGCCGGAATTGCATGCCGTCCTGCGGTTTATCTCCGGCGACGGACGGAGCGGCGCGGCGCTGCTTCGCCACGTCGACGTCGTCGCGTTCACCGGCAGCGTCGCGACGGGCCGCAAGGTTGCACAGGCGGCCGCCGAGGCCTTCATACCTGCTTTTCTCGAGCTTGGTGGCAAAGACCCTGCGATCGTGCTCGAAGGCTCCGATCCGGACAGAGCCACGACCGCGATTCTGCGCGCGTCGGCGTCCGCTACCGGACAGGCCTGCCAGTCGCTCGAACGGATTTACGTGCATGCGAAAGAACACGACAGGTTCGTGGAGCTGCTAAGCGCAAAAGCAAGAGCGGCGAACCTCAGCTACCCGGATCCGGATCGCGGCATCATCGGGCCGCTGATCTTCGCGCGCCAGGCAGACATCATCCGCCGCCATCTGGACGATGCCATTGCCAAGGGGGCCCGCGTACTCACCGGGGGCAAAATTCTGGAACACGGCGGGGGGCTGTGGATAGAACCGACGGTTCTGACGAACGTCGATCACTCGATGACGATCATGACGGACGAGACGTTCGGCCCGGTTATGCCCGTCATGACATACGAGACCGAAGAGGAGGCAATCGCGCTCGCGAACGACAGCCGCTATGGCCTCTCCGGCGCAGTGTTCGGACCGACCGAGGGCGCTGCGCTGCGCGTCGCGGCAAAGCTGGACGCGGGTGGCATCAGCATCAACGATGCCGGCATGACAACCATGATCTTCGAGGCCTGCAAAAGCGCGTTCAAGCAGTCGGGCATGGGCCCGTCGCGCATGGGCCCGTCCGGGATGAAGCGCTTCCTGCGCCAGAAAGCGCTGTACATCAATAGGGGCGACGTCGTGCCGCTTCAAGCAATGGCCGAGGGCATGCGCAACAAGGAATAATGCGAGCGCAGTCGTCATGATGAGCGTCGAAAAGACATCGGTACTCATAGTCGGGGCGGGCCCCGTCGGGTTGTCGGCTGCCGTGGCATTGGCGAAGTCCGGCGTGGACATCGCGATCATCGAGGCATCCTCCCAAATCGATCAACGCATGCGAGCGTCGACATTTCACCCGCCAACGCTCGACATGCTCGACGAACTGGATCTCGCCGAACCGTTGATCGCGCTCGGCTTGAAAGTGCCGCGATGGCAACTGCGCCACCACGAATCAGGCCGCCACGTAACGTTTGACCTCGGCACGATCCGCGACGCCACGTCGCACCCGTATCGGCTGCAGTGCGAACAGCATCGATTGTGCTCGCTTGCCGTCGAAGCGCTCGCATCGCTCGGACTGAATGTCCGCTTCGGCTCCAGGTGCACGGCCGTCCGGCAGGATGCCGAGGGCGTCACCGCAACGCTGTCGGATGGGCACGGTGATGTCCGCTGTGACTGGCTTATCGGCGCCGACGGAGGCGGCAGCACGGTGCGGAGCGCACTCGGGATCGATTACGGCGGGATGACGTACACGCATTCCTCGGTCCTGGTCTCGACACCGTTTCCGTTTCACGACTATCTCGATCAGCTCGCGGACGTGAGCTACTGCTGGTCCGCCCGAGGCCCGTTCAGCCTGCTGCGCCTGAAATCGTTGTGGCGCGCGAGCCTGTATCCGGGCGTCGAGGATCTCGATGAGGCCGCGAAGGAGGAACTCGTGCGCGACTGGCTCGGTTACATCGTCCCGGAGGCTCGCGATGCCGAACTCGTCGACGTCGCGCCGTACCGGGTGCACGAACGCTGCGTCGGCCGCTTTCGAGCGGAGCGCGTCCTGCTTGCCGGCGACGCTGCGCACCTGAATCCACCGAGCGGTGGCATGGGCATGAACGGCGGCATTCACGATGCCCTCAATCTGACCCAGAAACTGGTTACGGTCATAAACGGTGCGGATGCATCGCTCCTCGACCGATACGACCGGCAGCGACGTTACGTCGCGTCGCAGCGGGTCATTCCCCAGGCGTCGTCGAACCGCGCCCGGATGGCGACCCGAGACCCCGAGGTTCAGCGCGAACGGCTCGAGGAGTATGCGGCACTTGCGGCCGACGCCACGAAATGCCGGGATTTTCTGCTCAAAAGCTCGATGATCGCGGGGCTCCGGGAGGTAGCGGACATTGAGTAACGAAGCGATTCTGATCGGCGTCGCAACGCCGCAGGCAAACCCGACGGTGGAGCTGGAGTTCCGGGAATTCTTCCGCGGTCCGGTATGCGCACAGGTGACGCGGCTGACGAGCTCGGCAGCCGAACCCGACGCCCGTCTCGTCGAGTACATGCGACAGATGCCCGCGGCGCTCGCCAGTTACGACACGATGCCGCTCGCCGCGTTTCTGTTTGCATGCACCGGTTCTGCGTATCTGCTCGGCGCCGAAGCCGAAGCCGAGATCACGGGGCGGCTCGAGCGCGAGCGCGGGTTTCCCGTTATCACGGCGAATCAGGCGATCGAGGACGAGCTCGAAATTCGCGCTGCTCAGCGTATCGCACTGCTCGCGCCCTATCCCGCCGCGCTCCTTGAAGCCTCCGTTCGATACTGGGAAAGTAAGGGCATTGACGTCGTGGCTCGCGAGCGAATCGACACCGGCAGCGATACGCGCGGCATCTATGCACTGACGGACAGCGATGTGGCATCCGCACTCGATGCCTTCGACCCGGCAAGCGCTGACGTGCTGCTTTTGTCGGGCACCGGGATGGCCACGATCGCGGCGCTGCATCGTAACGGTATGCCGACGATCAGCAGCAATCTGTGCCTTGCAGCAGCGGCCCTGCGCCGTATCGGCCGGTGGCCGGCCGACGCAGCCGCGGATATTCATCGACTGTGCGGAATCGAGTAACGACCTATGCGCGAAATCACCAGCATTATCGGCGGCAAACCCGTTGCCGCAGCCGCGAACGCCAAGCGCCTTCCGATTATCGACCCAAGCGATGAATCTCAGCTGGGCACGCTCGTCGAAGCGGACGCCGCCGAGGTCGACGCCGCGGTCGGCGCGGCTCGTCACGCCTTCGATACCGGCCCGTGGCCCCGCATGCCCGTTGCGGAACGCCAGGCGCTGCTGCGCCGTTGCGGTGAAGTACTTGTCGCGCACGGTGACGAGCTGGCGGAGCTCGAGTGCGACGAGGCCGGCTTGCCGATCCAGGACGTGCGCAATCGGCACGTGCCGCGCATGGCGCAAAACTTCGACTATGTCGCATCACTGATTGCAATTGACACCGGCGATGCGCTCGAGCAAATCCCCGGCTACCTGACGCTCGTGAGCCACGAGCCCGCCGGCGTTGCCGCGCTGCTCGCGCCGTGGAACGCGCCGCTCGCACTCGCGTCGATGAAAGTGGCGTCAGCGATTTGCCTCGGCAATACCTGTGTGCTCAAGCCGTCCGAATACACGCCGTCGTCGCTGTACCGCTTCGTCGAGCTTCTTCATGAAGCCGGCTTGCCCGATGGCGTTGTCAACCTGGTCAACGGCCGCGGCGGCATTACCGGTCAGGCGCTCAGCGGACACCCGGCCGTCGATCGCATCGCGTTTACCGGCGGTACCGTGACGGGACGCCAGATCATGGCGACGGCCGCAACGCATCTGACGCCGGTAATGCTCGAGCTAGGCGGCAAGTCGGCGAATATCATCCTCGAATCCGCCAACCTCGACATCGCACTCGACGCTGCGCTTCTCGGGATCTATTCGAACAACGGCCAGCAGTGTCTCGCGGGGTCGCGAATACTCGTGCAGGAAAGCATTGCGGAGGACTTCATCGACCGGTTTGCGGCGCGCAGCGAACGCATACGCGTCGGCGATCCGCACGATGTCCGGACCGACATCGGCCCGCTCTGCTACCGCGAGCACTTCGAGCGCGTGTGCCATTACGCCGACATCGCGCGAACCGATGGCGCACGGCTCGTCTGCGGCGGCGGACCGGCACCCGGCTTCGACAGGGGCTTTTACTTTGCGCCGACCGCTTTCGTCGCGGCTTCGAACTCGGCCCGCATAGCCCGGGAAGAAATCTTCGGACCGTTTGCAACGATTCTCAAGTTCCGCACGCTCGATGAGGCGATCGCGATGGCGAACGATTCCGAATACGGCCTCGTCGCTTATGCGTGGACCGACGACCTGAACGCGGCGCTCAGGCTGCGCGACGAGATTCGCGCGGGAACAGTATGGATCAATTCGCCGCTGATGCGTGATCTGCATGCGCCGTTCGGCGGCTTCAAACATTCAGGGGTGGGACGCACCGGCGGCTTCGAGGGCGTGCACTTCTTCTCGGAAACGAAATCGACCTGTATCGCGAAGCGGCCGCTCGAATTGCACAAACTCGGAGACGACGACTAGATATGGCCATGCGCTGGCGCATCGCGGTGCTGCTCGCGGTCATCACGACCATCAATTACATCGACCGATCGGTTTTCGGCGTCGTCGCCCCGGTCATCCGCGACCTGTTTGCAATCGGCGATACCGATTACGGCCTGATCACGAGCGGATTCCTGTTTGCGTACGGCATCGGCCAGCTGCTCTCGGGACCGATCATCGATCGGCTCGGTACGAAGCGGGCCTTCAGTCTCGCCGCAATGCTGTGGAGCCTGTCGACGATTCTGCATGCCCTGGGCCGCGGCGTTTGGAGCTTTTTTGCGCTGCGTGTCTCGCTCGGCGTGACCGAAGCGACGAATTTTCCGGCTGCGACAAAGGCCGTCGCGCAGTGGTTCCCGGCGCGGGAACGCTCGACCGCCGTTGGCATCTTCATGCTCGGGGCCGGGCTCGGCGCAATCATAACGCCGCCTCTGACCGTGTGGATCCTGCAAACGTTGAGCTGGCGCTGGGCCTTCATCATCCCCGGCGCATTGGGCCTGGCCTGGGTCTGGCTCTGGCAGCGCTGGTTCCACCTGCCCGAAGACCACCCGCGCATCGACCCGGTCGAGCGTGACATGATCGTGGCAGAACGCTCGGCACAGGTCAGCAAGGCGCCCTGGACGTCACTTCTTGCCTACAGGGAATTCTGGGGCCTGCTTGCGGCACGCGTCGTCAGCGATTTTCCGTTTTATTTCTTTTTGTTCTGGCTGCCACTGTATTTGATCGACGCGCGCGGCTTTGACCTGCGCGGTATCGCGCTGTTCGCATGGCTGCCATGGGTCGCCGCCGACCTTGGCGCGCTGACCGGGGGCTCGCTGAGCAGCCTGCTCGTCAGCCGCGGCCGCACGATCAATTTCGCCCGCAAGGCGGTCATCTGGCTCGGCGCGTTGCTCGTGCTGGTGACGATTCCGGCCGTGTACACGGAATCGAGCTATCTTGCACTGGCACTGATCTGCTTCGGAATGTTCGCAATCCAGATCAAGGGCGCCGTGTTTTTTACGCTGCCGACCGACCTGTTCCCTGCCGGCAAGGTGGCCACCGTATGGGGCATCTTCGGTGCCGTCGGCAGTCTCGGCGGCAGCGTTCTCGGCATCGTCGCGGGCTGGCTTATCGCGACATCGGGCTACGAGGCGGTGTTCGTGATGATCGCATTCCTGCACATCATTTCCGCCACGCTCCTCACGCTGTTCGTGCCGACTATTCGGCAGCTCGAGGAACCCGGTACACGCACGAACTAGCTGAATCGGGCGTCGCGCACTGCATTGTGACGGCGGGCAGACGCTGGCTGCACCCCCGGGATTGGGGCATAATGACTCATTAATATAACAATATAGTTTTTATGGATTCGCCGGAGACACTCCCATGCATATGTCGCTTCGCGTACTGCTGCTGATTACGCTGCTGGCCTGCGGCCAGGCCGAAGCGGATCGGCTCGATCCCAACGATCCGCATGATGCGCTGACGATCGGCCGCAAGATCGGCTGCTCGACGGTCGATGGCGAGCCAATTACCTACTGGTGGCATGGCAAGGCGTACTCGCGTCGCCAGGGCGAGCGTGATCGCATGCTGTTTCTCGTCGAGGGTATGAACGTGCGCCACTGCAAGGGCATCAGCGACCCGGACAAAGGCCAGGGCTACAGGCTCGTATCCCGAGAGCTGCTGCTCTACAAGGACCCGCGTACAGGTGACGTGCTCGCGTCGTGGGACAATCCCTGGACCGGCGAAACCGTCGATGTACTCCACGTCGCCAATGATCCCGTCAACTTCACGTCGTACACGACGGGACGCGACGGGAAACCGGCAACCTGGGGCGGTACCGTCGTCGGAGACCACTGGTGGAACACGAGAGCGGTACCCCTCTTCTATCCGAATCCGCTCGCCAGCGAATATCAGAAGGAGATTGGTGGTACGTACCATGCAACGGAGATGTTCAACTTCATGGGCGACACACGTTCGCTTTTCGATCCGGATACGACGACTGCAAATGTCCAGGTCGGCTGGGTGCGCATGTCCGACTGGCTGCCGTGGATGAAGATGGAAGGCCGCGAAGGCGTAATTTATTTCCACACCGCCGGCATCAAGCTCCGCTCGTGGGACGACATGTCGGACCTGATGAAAAACGAAATTGCGAAACACTATCCCGACTATGTCGCACCACCGCCGCTCGACGATGCCCGCCCTAACGAGACGAGCTGGATTTATTACAAGAAAGTTCGTGAGGGCGACCGCACGGCGCCGCAACGACGATAATCGCACGCGGCGCTCGGGCAAAAGCTGACATCTAATGGGCGAATACGCGCTGCTCAAGCTCGCACACATCGTCGGCTTCGCCTACTGGCTGGGCACCGACCTGGGCGTATTCTATTCCAGCTATTTCGTTGCCAATGACGGTCTGTCCGCGGACGTGCGCGCGGCGACAGCCCGGATTTTGCTTGCGCTCGATCTGGCGCCGCGAATTTGCATGACGCTGATGCTGCCGCTTGGTCTGCACCTCGCCTGGCAGCTCGACACGCTGCCGATCAGCGGCTCAACGCTGGCGCTTGTCTGGGTCCTGTGCCTCGCCTGGCTCGGCATGGTTTTGTTCCTGCATTTCGCATCCTCCGACACGAAGAAAGCCTCGGTCACAAAATTCGACTTTGGGCTCCGCATTTTGATCTCGACAGCGTTGATTTTCGCCGGCATCGCCGCGCTCAGTGGCGCAATCGATGCAATACCCTACTGGATTGCCTGGAAACTGCTGATCTTCGGCGGCCTCGTCGGCTGCGGCCTTATCATCCGCATTCGGCTGCGTGATTTCGGGCCTGCGTTCGCGAACGTTGCAAAGGGACAGGCATCGGACCTCGACAATGCTGCAATCCGGCGAAGCCTCGGCGGGACGCGACCGTTCGTCATTGCGATCTGGATCGGGCTGCTTGCGAGCGCGGCACTCGGCACACACGTCATCTGAGACAATAACGACGACAACACGAACAAAGGGGCATCACGCTATGGGCGCATTCATGTTCATACAGGCAGAGATAACGGACCCCACACGGTTCATGGAATACGCAAAACGCACGCCGGCGCTGGTGGAAAAATTCGGCGGCCGTTATCGCTCGATGCGCGGCGAGGTTGAACAGTTAGAAGGCAAAACGGACAATCGGAAAATTGTGGTGTCGGAATGGCCGTCGATGGATGCGGCGCGCCGGTTCTGGCACTCGGAGGAATACGCCGAAATCAAGAAGCTTCGCGACGGTGCCGCGGAGGTCGATGTTCACCTCGTTGAGATTACGGATGACTGATTCACATGGCTGATCTCGAACGCTATACGGCGCTGGCACTGCAGACGCGCTGCGTTGCCGTCAACCGGCTGAACAAGAAGGATGCACGCGCGGCGATGCGCGCGGCGATTGCCCGCTTCGACGACCAGATCAGTGGCTCGAAGTTGCTTACGGGCGCAGATCTGCGCCTCGTCGTGCTGCCCGAATATTTCATGACCGCATACCCGATGGGCGACACGATCGACGGCTGGGCGGACAAAGCCGCGATCGACGTTGACGGGCCGGAATACGAAGCGCTCGGCGCTGTCGCGCAGAAGCACGGTATCTATCTTGCGGGAAACGCCTACGAGACCGACACGCACTTTCCCGGCTACTACTTTCAGGCCTGTTTCGCGATCGATCCTTCAGGGGATGTCGTCCTGCGCTACCGGCGGCTCATTTCGATGTTTACGCCGACGCCGCACGACGTCTGGGACCGTTACCTCGACGTCTACGGCGCCGATGCAATCTTCCCGATCGCCGACACGGAAATCGGCCGGCTCGCCTGCTGCGCATCGGAGGAAATTCTGTTCCCGGAGATTTGCCGGGCGCACGCGCTGCGCGGCGCTGAGGTCATCCTGCATCCGTCGAGCGAAGTGTCCAGCCGCGATCTCACGCCGAAGGAAATCGCGCGCCGCGCGCGCGCCATCGAGAACCTGGCCTACGTCATATCCGCAAACACATCGGGCGTGCACGGCGCGGGCATTCCGTCGCAATCTGTCGACGGCGGCTCCAAGATCGTCGATTTCAAAGGCAACGTCCTGGCCAGCGCGGCCTCCGGTGAGTCGATGGCCGCACATGCCGGTATCGATCTCGCAGCGCTGCGCGCTTACCGCCGCCGGCCCGGCATGCCGAATTACTTCGTGCGGCAGCGTCTCGAACTGTTTGCGGACACCTACGGGAAGGTCGCCGTCTACCCGTCAAATTCGCTGTTGGACGACGACGGCTCGGTCAAAGTGCCGGAGCGAAGCCACTTCATCGAAGCGCAGCGCAAGACGATCGCGAAGCTGGTCGACGACGGCATCCTGTAAAGGCAGGACGCACTTGTCCTGCCGCAATGCCCTTCTGCGCGGGTATCGCGATCGCAGGCCGCTCGATTGGCATCGCCTGCCGTAAAGCGGTAGCCACGCACCACACCGCGAAACCCGAAATGCCGGCCAGTTTGGAAGTGCCACGCGCGACTTCGTATCGAATCGCGGCCGAAAGCGAGGTTACGTGAATCGATGGTCCCTTGTCCCGGGGGTTACGCGGATTTGCGGTTGACAGCGATGCGTTATTCAGCGTTGAATTTTCGTCTGAGGGTCCGGATCTGCACCAGCCGTTTGCGAGGTGCCACCGATGTCGCTGACGCCGCACGCCATTGCAGCCATCGCGCTGACGATCGGGTCGCTGGCTTTGATGTCCAGGGACGCCCTTCGCCTCGAATATTCCTGCGTGGCAATACTGATCGTGATGGTGACCGGATTCGAAGTGTTTCCGGTGCCGGTCGAAAACGGGCTTCGCGGCGCGCAATTCCTGGCGGCATTCGGCAATGAGGCACTGATCACGGTATGCCTGCTCCTTGTGCTGGCGAAGGGTGTCGAAGCAAGCGGCGCCCTGCGCCGCGTCGGTCGTCTCCTGACCCGACTCTGGTTTTTCAACCGCTCGCTCGGATTTCTCGTCACGCTCTTTCTCGCGGCGTTCGTAAGCGCCTTCGCGAACAACACACCGATTGTGATCATGCTGTTGCCGATCCTGGTCGGAGTGGCGAATCGTATCGATATACCGCCTTCCCAGATGCTTATGCCGGTCGGCTTCGCGTCGATCATCGGAGGAATGAGCACGACGATCGGCACCTCTACGAACCTGCTCGTTGTATCGATCGCTGCCGACCTGGGACTGCCGCGCTTGCAGATGTTTGATTTTCTGTTGCCTGCAGCAATCGCCGGCAGCGTCGGCATACTGTACCTGTGGCAGGTTTTGCCGCGACTGCTTCCACAGCGTAAGACTCCCCTGGAACAGGCCGCTACGCGCCGGTACGACTCGTTTCTGACAATCGCGGAAGGCAGTCCGCTATCGGGGCTGACGCTGTCGCAAGCCATGCGCACACTCGGCGAGAACGTGCGTATCCACCGTGTTCTGCGCAGCGGTGCGCTCGAACTCGTCAGGCTGCCGACGCTCATACTGCAACCCGGCGACCGCCTGCAGATACGCGGCGCACCGGAACATTTGCATACGGCACATGATGCCGCAGGCAGCGGGGTTTCGGAAAACGCTATTCAGCGCACGGAGGATGAAAGACTCGTCGAAATCGTCGTAACTGCTGATTCACCGCTGCAGGGCAAGCGCCTGTCGGAATTGCAGCCGGGCACGCTTCGCGAACTTTATCCGATCGGCTGGTATCGACCCGCAGCGCGCGTGTCGGGAAAACTCGACAGATTCACGGACCCGATTCTGCGAACAGGTGACGTACTTTTGATGCAAGGGCCGCGGCAGGATATCCAGAAATTGATGGAAAGCACACGTATCCTGATCATTTCGCGCGCGATTCATCTGCCGCGACTGACCAAGGCACCGCTGTCCGTCGCTATTATGGCTGGCGTCGTTGTTATCGCCGCGGTCGGTATTCTGCCAATCATCGCCAGCGCACTGTGCGGAGTCGGCCTGATGTTGCTGACACGCTGTCTGACGTGGAACGAGGCCTGGAGCGCCGTCGACACGCGGCTCGTTCTCGTCATTGCCGCAAGCCTCGCGCTCGGTACCGCGCTGGTCGGTACGGGTGCCGCTGAATTTATCGCCCACGGTTTCGTCATTCTGATCCAGAATTTGCCGCCGCCACTCGTCCTCAGCGCCCTTTTGCTCGTGACGGCACTGCTGACCGAAATTGTGACGAACAACGCAATCGCCGTAATAGCGACGCCGATCGCCATCAGTGTCGCGAGCGAGCTCGGGCTGCCACCGATTCCCTTCGTGCTTGCCATCCTCTTCGGCGCAAACATGAGCTACCTGACGCCGATCGGCTACCAAACCAATTTGCTGGTCATGAGCGCCGGTGGCTACCGATTCTCCGATTTCTTCCGCGGTGGTCTGCCGCTGCAGCTCCTCCTGTGGGCGGTATTATCCGTCGCGTTGCCAGCCATCTATCTGTAACTCGTTTGCCGTCACCGCAGCCTCAATCCCGAATGTCGCCGTAGTGCGGATCGATCCCGTCGTAGGATCGCCAGTCTGTCGAGATTCGCAGCTCATCGATCAGTGTGCGCTGCACGAGCCGATCATCGCGAAACCATTGCCAGACGCGCGCCCGGCTCAAACCGTCGTCCGTCATCTGGATCATCTCGTAGAGATACTGGTTCGGTTCGTTTTTTCGCGTCCAGTTCAGCATCATCGTGCGGCCGTAGTCATCGAGATCGACAGCGGCGGCCCAGCCATCGATCGGTCCGGACAGCAGGAGTCGATTGCCCGCGATTTCCGCGGGGAACTCCCGGTCGTCCTTGCGCCCGTCGGCCCACCGGTACAGGTTCGTCTGGCGGTAATCGCGATCGTCAATGATGCGGCAGATCAGTCGCGATTTATGCTCGTCGATTTTGTCGCCCTGCGCATCGTAGTAGCGATAACGACCTTCCCAGACGCCCTCGTTGCGGGCCAGAAACGGCATTGCGGCGCGCAGCGACATGCGGTGTGATCACTCCAGGCCGAGTGAGCCCGGGTTCACGCGGTTGCCGGGATCGACGGCGCGCTTGATGGCCTTTATGAGATCGAAAGACTCGGGCCGCAGGCCTTCGCGGTACGGGTACGCTTTGCCGATCTGCATGTGTATGCCGCCGACTTGACAGAACAGGTCGAGCAACTGCCTGCGAATGTCCGCGGTTGCGGCGGCAGCGGCAGGATTCGAAGCGAAGCGCGGCATCTTTTTCAGTACGGCCTCCTCGACGGTCGCATTGTGTATTTCGTTGAGCGCATCGGGTGTGAAAAACACGGGCTCTATGACGAAGCCGTTCGTCGCGACCGTTGCCAGCAGGAAACCCACGCCGATGCCGAACTCGTCGAGCCTCGCCTGATTTTCGGCGAACAGCGCATTGACCGCGTCCAGCACGGCCTCCGCCTTCGAGTGCGGAACGAGAACGTGCACGGGTACCCAGCGCTCGCCGTTCGGCCCGACCATGTTGTTGAGCGGCGTGAACGGATTCGCGCGCAAAATTTTCGGAATGCTGTTTTCAATTTCCTTCGCGCTGTGCTGCTCGCAAATGGCGCGCACGGCGTCGGCTGCGGCCGTCGCCGCCGCGGACATGCGGTCCTCGATCAGCACGTGCAGCGAATATTTGACCCCTTTCATGAAGCCGCGTCCGGCACGCGCCACCTTTGCGCCTGCCTTCAGTCCATCGATAACACCGCCCGCAGACTTCATCACGCCCGCGAGCTTCCTGACGTCACTCACCATGCTCTCGCGCTGCATCCGGACCGCCTGCAGGAACGGATCAAACGCAAAACATTCGTCCGCGACGCCGGCTCGCGCGATGTCGCTCATCGCAGCAACGAGTTCCGGATAGCCCTCAAAATCGAACGACAGCTGCTCGTGATGCTCGCAAACCGGAATCAGCTGCAGCGTGGCCGTCGCCTTGAAACCGAGCGCACCGGTGTCCGCGGTAAACAGCCCCGTGAGATCGGGTCCGTAGTGGCGAAAGAACGGCGTCGCGTTTTTCTGCGCGGCCGCGCCGGTGGCGACGATCGTGCCGTCCGCGAGCACGACCTCGAGCCCGATGACGGAATCGGCAGCGGAGCCGTGGCGCGCCGAGCCCCAGAAAATGCTGTTCTGGGACAGACCGCCCCCGACTGTCGCATGCAGGCCTGACAGCGTGCCCCAGAACGGCGTGCGCAGACCCGTCTCGGCGAGGGCCGTATGCAGCGCGTGCCACGTGGCGCCGCACTCGACGGTGACGTACATGTCGTCGCGATTGATTTCGACGATGCGATTCATGCGCTGCATGTCGACGAGCACGCTGCCAGCCTCTTTCGGTACGTAGCCGCTCGTGTAGGACATGCCGCCGCCCCGCGGAATTACAGCGTGGCCTGCTGCAGTGATCTCCGCAACGCACGCAGCCAACTCGTCCGTGCTCGCGGGCTGTACCACCGCCAGTGCGGGCAGCGCTTTCGTGTACACGTCCTGCGCGTACAGCGCGCAGCTGTAATCGTCGATCAAAACGTGCTCGGCGCCGACGACGCGTTCCAGGTCGCGGATCAATGACGCGTTGCGGGTTTCTGCCAGGCTCATCTGCGGCTCCGGGCTGTGGCCGGGCATTCGCCCAGGCAACATTGTATTATTAATATATCATTATACATCGCTGCCCGAGATCCTGCCCATGCCGACCAATACGCGCGTCCTGCTTCGCCGCCAATGCGAAGGCTTACCGACACCCGAGGACTTCGAGGTCACGACCGGCGACATGCCGGTCGCCGGCGACGGCCAGCTGCTTCTTGAAACCCGGTTCCTGTCGCTCGATCCGTACCTCCGGGGCAAGATCAGCGGCCGGCACCTGTCGGGTGCGATACAGCCGGGTGAGCTGATGGCCGGCGAGGCGATCAGCCGCGTGCTGTCGTCGAACGATCCCGACTTTGCCAGCGGCGACATCGTCGCGGCGCATACCGGCTGGCAGGCGTACAGCGCCATCGATGCCGGCGATGTCCGGCGAATCGACCCGGAACTCGGACCGCTGTCGACGTTTCTCGGCATTCTCGGCATGCCCGGTCTGACCGCTTACGCGGGGCTGCTTCGACTCGGCGAGCCGCGCGACGGCGACGTCGTGCTGGTTTCAGCCGCGTCGGGTGCGGTCGGCTCGATGGTCGGGCAGATTGCAACGATAAAGGGATGCCGAGCGATCGGCATCGCGGGCAAGGCGGAAAAGTGCGCCTGGGTCAAAGACGTTGCCGGCTTCGAAGACTGCGTCAGCTACAAGACCGGCGACCTGCGCGCCGGGCTGGATGCCGCCTGTCCCGATGGCATCGACATCTACTTCGACAACGTCGGCGGCGACACGCTGCAGGCTGCGATGGAGCGGCTGAGGCTCGGCGCCCGCGTCGTGCTGTGCGGATTAATGGCTCAGTACAACACCGACGAAATGCCGCCGGGGCCCAACCCGGCATGGGTCATTCGTGCGCGTGCCACGGTCCGCGGTATGGTCGTCTACGATCACGAGGACCTGCGCGAGCAGTTTGTCAGCGACGTCAGCGGCTGGCTGCGCGAGGGTCGAATTCACTATCTCGAGGACCGCACCGACGGACTCGAAAACGCACCCGCGGCATTTTCGCGGCTGATGCGCGGCGACAACGTCGGCAAGGCGATCGTCGTCGTTTCGTAACGCGCCGGTGGCCTGTCAGGTCCGTGCGCGACGTTCGTCGCACAGCGTGCGCTGGAACAGCTTGCCGTCGCGAAACCAGTGCCAGGTGCGCGCACGGTAGTCGCGATTCGGCGCCAGCATGATCATTTCCGTGAACAGCACGCCGGGCTCGTCTTTCCGGTCGAGCGTGAGCATCAGGATGTCGTCGTCAGTCTGCCAGCCGTAGCCGCTGAAGCGTTCCGTGTCCCACCACAGTCGCGTGCCGCGCAGCTCGCCGCCGAATTCGTACGCCTGCTCCCGGCCGTCGTCCCACGTGTAGCGGTTTTTCTGCACGTACGCAAACGGACCGGCGTCCGGAAACGTGCACTCGATGCGGCTTTCGTACTGATCGGTTACGTTTCCCGCGACGTCGACGTAACGATACGTGCCCGTCCAGACGCCTTCATGCAGCAGCATCGCGGGCATCGTGTCCTCGAGTCTGGCGCGGTTACCCATCGTTATTTCTCCTCGTTCAATAGAGATTGGGCCCGGAAAAGAGCGGCGGCCGGCAGCGGTTCCAGGTCCGTCGCCAGCGTGGAATTCCAGCGGTTCAGAAATCCGAACAGCGCAATGACGGCGACGATCTCGAGCTGCGCCTCCGTATCGAAGTGCCCGGCGAGTTCCCGGTACATCGCATCCGTAACGCCGTTCGGCGCCTGGCCCGCATGCAACGCGACTTCGAGTGCCGCCTTTTCGGCTGCCGAAAAGCGGTCGCTGCTGCGAAAGTTCCAGACGTCGGCCAGGCGGTCGTCGTCGATACCGTGGCGGCGGCTGGCGTGTACCGTGTGTGCCATGCAGTAGGTGCAGCCCGCCGCGTGGCTCGTTACCAGGCCGATCAGCCGCTTGAGACCGGGCTCCACTCTGCCCGGCGCATAGATTACCTGCACGAGCTCGGCGAATGCCTTCATCAACGCCGGATGCCGTGCCATCGTCAGCGCATCGTTCGCGACGAAGCCCATCAACTCCTCCGCTTCCGCAATGGCCTGACGCTGGGTATTTGAAAGCGTCCCGATCTCTTCAGGTTCGAGTCGACTCACGGTTGCAATGATTCGAGGACACGCGCAGCGCCGTGCCCATCCCGGAAAACCTGCAAGGCGTGCATGTCCCTACTCCATGCCACCCGGCGACGGCCAGGTTACGTCGGGCGTCGCCTGGTCGAGGTCGGCGGCAATTTTCCAGCGGCCGCCCTGCTTCTTGTACACGAGCATCGACCGTCCGGCGTCCTTGTAGACATAGCCGCTCTCCCTGTTCACCGCCTTGAGCCAGTACTTGCTGATGATGTATGCAATGTCGCCGTGCACGTCGACGACCTCGTAGTCGAGCTCGAACTCGGTGTCCGCTTTGCCGATCCGAGTCGAGAAGTACTCGCGTACCGCGTCCTTGCCGAATAGCGCAGGCTGCCCGTGAAGCGCAACGACGACGTCGTCGACGTATAGCGTCATGAGGCTGTCGAGGTCGCCCGCCTTGTAGAATTTCGCCCAAAGGCTGCCCTCCTCGCGCACCGGACTGGCCTGGTCTGTGTTCCCGGCACCGCCGCACGCGATCAGCAGCGATCCCGTTGCCAGTATCAGGAACAACATCTTTTTTGACAGCA
>JBFHXQ010000020.1:0-15704 GCA_041598895.1 Woeseiaceae bacterium
CACGTTTTTCGGCGCTGCTTTCACGTTTATCGATCAGAACATTTTCTTCGGCAGGATGCCGTTTACCTGGCACAATCGCGAGCCTGATCATGCCGCGCTCAAGCCGGCAGCCGACGTAGAGCCGATCGATTATCCGAAGCCGGACGGCGTGATCAGTTTCGACCGGCTGTCATCCGTCTTTCTGTCGAGCACCAATCACGAGGAGGATCAGCCGTCGCACCTGAAGCTCAAGGATGCCTCGGTACCGATCGATATCAACCTGCCAACGTATGCTGAACCGGCCCAGCGCTACTGCCCGGCGGGCGTCTACGAGGTGGTCGAGGACGGAGGTGAAAAGCGCTTCCAGATCAACGCGCAGAATTGCGTGCACTGCAAGACCTGCGACATAAAGGACCCTTCGCAGAACATTATATGGACAGTTCCGGAGGGCGGCGGCGGCCCGAATTACTCCGGTATGTGAGCACGCTGATCCGCGCCGCGGCGTTTGTTTGCTCGATAGCGTCCTTCATTCCGCTTTGTGATTCGCGAAAAATACCGCGCAGGGACGCCCGTGCGTCACCGGATCGTGGGAGCGGTATCCTGCCCCGACAATCGGCGCTTACAGGACCTCGATGCCGATTGCCGTCGCCTCGCCGCCGCCGATGCACAGCGACGCCACGCCGCGCTTCAGGTTTCGCGCCCGAAGTGCGTGCAGGAGGGTGACGATAATGCGCGCGCCGGTGGCACCAATCGGATGCCCGAGCGCGCAGGCACCGCCGTTGACGTTGACCTTGGCATGATCGAGCCCGACGTCCTGCATAGCTGCCATCGTCACGCACGCAAACGCCTCGTTTATTTCGTAGAGATCGACGTTATCGGGCCCCCAGCCGAGCGATTCGTGCAGCGCCTTGATCGCGTAGACTGGCGAGGTCGTGAACCATGCGGGCTCCTGCGCGAAGCTCGAGTGCCCGATAATCGTCGCGAGCGGCTCGAGACCCTGCCTGTCCGCGTCGCCGGCGCGCATGACGAGCAGCGCCGCGGCGCCGTCAGAGATCGACGAAGAGCTTGCCGCAGTCACGGTACCGTCGCTTCGAAATGCGGGTTTCAAATGCGGGATCTTCTCGATATCGGACGCATCGGGGCCCTGGTCCGTGTCAATCGTCCGGTCGCCTTTGCGGGTTGACACGGTAACCGGCGCGATCTCGGCGTCGAACGCGCCGGACCGGACAGCCGCGCGGGCGCGCTGCACCGATTCGATTGCGAACGCATCCTGCGCTTCACGCGTGAAGCCGTACTTGTCCGCCGTCGCTTCAGCGAAGTAGCCCATCATGTTGCCGTCATCGGGATTCTGCAGGCCGTCGAAAAACATGTGGTCGAGCGTCTGCTGGTGGCCCATACGGTAGCCGCGTCGGGCTTTTGGCAAGAGGTACGGGGCATTCGTCATCGATTCCATGCCGCCGGCGATCACGATGCAGGCACTGCCAGCGCGAATCAGATCAAAGGCCAGCATCGTTGCCTTCATTCCGGAACCGCACACCTTATTTATTGTCGTGCAGCCGACTCCCTTTGGAATGCCGGCGGCAAGTGTCGCCTGCCGCGCCGGCGCCTGGCCGAGTCCGGCCGGCAGCACGCACCCGAAGAGCACTTCGTGGACCGCGCCAGGATCGAGCTTCGTGTCCTCGATACACGCGCGAATCGCGGTCGCGGCCAGCGCCGGTGCGCTCGCCTCGGCAAGATCGCCCTGAAACGCGCCGAGCGGCGTGCGCCGCGCGGCGACGATGACAACAGGGTCCTGAGACATCGGATTCTCCGGCAGAGTTTTGTCGGTAACTGTCCGGGAATCCGGCTCTCGGCGCAACGTCATTGACGTCACTCGGCAAGTAGGTCAGGCTCGTCGAGGACGGCGAGAATCCGCTGCCGGGTATTCTCTGCAAGCGTTCGGCCATCGCCAAAGGCCGAGTCATCGGGCCCTATGGCAGGCAGTATTTCGATCCTGATCGGCACGCGCCGCGGCCATATGCTGCCGGACGGCATCAGCGCGCGCGTTCCCGAGATGGCTACGGGCACGACCGGCATTTCACCCTTGATTGCTGCGACGAACGCGCCGGGCCGGAACGGGCCGACCCCGCGCTTGCGAATAAACGTCCCTTCCGGGAAAAAGCCCAGGGATTCCCCGCCACGTGCCGCTTTGACGATTTGGCGCGCGTCGCGGGCGCTACCGGCGGACTCGAAGCGCTCGACGAATTTCGAGCCGGCACGACGCAGCAGAAAATGCACGATCGGAATGTTGCGCATCTCGCCTTTGATAACGAAGGAGAAACGCGGCGGCAAGAATCCTTTCAGCAGCACCCCGTCCGCGTAGCTCGCATGATTCGCGACGACAACACAATGACCGTCCGGAAGATTGTGGAGGCCGTCGACGTGTACCGGGACGCCGGAGAGCACAAACGAGGCGCGTGCTGCACCCGCGACGAGCCGCCGACGCCGCTCCTGACCCGGAACGATGAGCGCAACGATGAGCGAAAACAGGACGCAGCCGCAGAATACGGTCCAGGCATACAGGCCGAACGCCATGTCGACCATGCGCCTCATCAGATTGATGCGCTGAGTGCTCAAGGCAGCGCGCCTTCGACCAGCGTGATGCGCGCCCGGCAGTCGAGTGTGACGCAGGTCACTTTATGTTAATGCCTTCCGGAATCTGTGACAGCGATCACGCCGGTTCGCGCGTATCGAACTCATACTCAAACCCTTGAAAAATCCGTCGCTTGGCGATGCGAACACGCGAATCGCCGCAGGCCCGGCTGCGCTCTACTTCTGAAAGCGGCGTATGCTACCAGTCTGTCGGCCCGAGTGCTGGGATGCACAGCGTGTCGCTCGCAATGCAAGGGACTGCTAACCGACACGATGGAAGCCATGGCCAGCACGAATCCGAACCAACCGCAGTCACAAACCGTTGCCCGCTCCGAAGAGCTCGTGGATCGATTTCTCGACGCAATCTGGATGGAGCGCGGTCTTTCCAAGAACACGCTGGGCGCCTATCGCGCCGATCTGATGACGCTCGGGCGCGGCTTGTCCAAGCAAAACAAGTCGATCGACATGGCCGATAAGGCGGATCTGCTGGAATTTATCGCTAATCGCGTCGAGGGCGGCGCCAAGCCGCGCTCCACCGCCCGTCAGCTGTCGAGTTTCCGGCGATTCTTCCGCTACATCATGCGCGAAGGCATGCGCGATTCGGATCCGACCGCGGATATCGAGATGCCTCGGATCGGCCGGTCGTTGCCGAAGACGCTGACCGAGGAAGAGGTTGACGCGCTCCTCAGTGCGCCGAACACCGATGAGCCGCTGGGGCACCGGGACCGCGCGATGCTCGAGCTCCTTTATGCGACCGGATTACGGGTCTCCGAGCTCATCAACCTGAAGCAGTCGCAGATCAATTTTAATCAGGGCGTTCTGCGCATCGTCGGCAAGGGAGACCGCGAAAGGCTGATTCCGCTGGGCGACGAATCTCAGCGCTGGCTCAAGGATTTCATCGATGGCCCGCGCATGGAAATCCTCCTTGAGCGGCAAACCGATTACCTGTTTCCAACGCGGCGCGGTGACCGAATGACGCGCCAGGCGTTCTGGCACATCATCAAGCGTTACGCGGAAAAATCCGGTATACGCAAGAAGCTGTCGCCGCACAGTCTTCGTCACGCGTTCGCAACGCACCTTTTGAACCACGGTGCGGACCTTCGTGTGGTGCAGCTGCTCCTGGGCCACAGCGACCTGTCGACGACGCAGATCTACACGCACGTGGCACGCGAGCGCCTCAAGGATCTGCACGGCGAACATCACCCGCGCGGCTGAATACCGGGCCTCGTGCCGCCCCACGGCTTGCCGGCTCTGGTAAACTTGCCGCGCCCGGGAACCGGGTCATTGCCAGATTGTCAATGCACTAACAGACTTACGAATCCGGGTTGTCCTCTATGCGCGCCAATAGTCTGACCAATTCAATTTGCTGCCTGCTGTCGGCACTGGTGTTGCTGATTTCCGGCGCGGCGGTCGCGGGGGACGACGCGGAACTCGCCGCCGTACGCGAAAAAGTTGCTGCAATGTTCGACGCGATCGAGCCGGAGGACATCGGCACGAGTCCGGTGGACGGCTGGTACACGATTCAGAAAGGCGCAATCGTTGCGTATGTTTCCGGCGATGGCCGGTATTTGCTGCAGGGTGACCTCATCGATCTGGATGAGCAGGTCAACCTCAGCGAGGTTGCACGCTCGGATTCAAGGCGCGAGCTCATGGGTTCGGTTGCCGCCGATGACGTCATCACGTTTTCACCCGCGGACGTTAAATACACCGTGTCAGTATTCACGGACATCGAGTGTTCGTATTGCCGACGCCTGCACAGTCAGATAAACGAATATCTCGCCCAGGGAATCGAAGTACGCTATCTCCTGTATCCGCGCAACGGTCCCGCTTCACGCTCCTGGAATACGTCCGAGGAGGTCTGGTGCTCCGCGGACCGGCAGAATGCGCTTACGATGGCGAAGCTCGATCGTAAGTTCGAAACGCATACCTGCGACGCGTCGATGGTGCAGGATCATTTTCAGATCGGTCAGAACGTCGGGCTGACCGGCACTCCGGCAATCGTGCTGGGTGACGGCTCCCTGATATCAGGCTATGTGCCACCGGACCAGCTGCGGGCGCGGCTCGATCAGCTCATCGGCAAATCGGAGTAATCGACATCAGAATTCACGAGCGCGACGCAGCTCGTGAATGTGCACGCCGTTATTGCAACCCCTGTCGTCGAAGTACTGCTGAAGCGCGTAGTGCCCGCTCGGAAACGCGATTTCGTCCCAGGGAATGTCTTTTTTCTCGAACAATGCTACCTCCAGGGATTCCGCGCCGGGCCTGAAATCACTGACGAGCTTGGCGGTGAAAAACAAATGCAGCTGTCCGGCCTCGATGACGTCCACCGATGCGAAAAGGTGCCCGATTTCGACCGTTGCGCAAGCCTCTTCCATGGTCTCTCGGGCCGCGCCCTCGGCTAACGACTCCCCGAGCTCCATGAATCCGGCCGGCACCGTCCAGTAGCCGTAGCGCGGCTCGATCGCGCGCTTGCATAGCAGAATGCGGCCGTCCTGCTCCGGGACGCAGCCGACTACGACGAGCGGATTCTGATAATGAATGTAGCCGCAGCCGTCGCAGATCCAACGCTCGCGATTATCGTCATCGGGCACGCGCAGGCTGACGCTCGCGCCACATTTCGTGCAGTACTTGATAGTCCTTTTCATTAAGTCGACGCATCGGGGCGCTTGGTGCCGGGAGAGAGAATCGAACTCTCACTCTGTTGCCAGAACCGGATTTTGAGTCCGGCGCGTCTACCAGTTCCGCCATCCCGGCTCGTTGCCGATTCGACGGATTCGGCCCGTCGGTCGGAAGGCGCACAGTATATGCGCCGTGTCGTGCAGTCGCCAGACCCGCAGTCCCGGCGTAAGCTCGGGCGCCGAAAAAATGCGCCCGGGTGCGACCCTTTTCGCATCTGGCACATCTAAGATGGCAGAGCATGAGCAAGTTCGCCGACATACGGATCGATTCGACGATCGTGACTCGCGCATCCCGGGGCGATGCACGGGCTCATGAGATTCTGTACCGGGCCTTCGCTGCACCCGTCTATTCATTGTGTTTGCGTTTCACCCGTGTGCCGGCGCAGGCGGAAGACCTGACGCAGGAGACCTTTGTCGAGGTCATGCGCTCGATTCGCCAATACCGCGGCGATGCGGCGATCGGCAGCTGGATTCGACGCATCGCCGTTAGCAAGGCACTGATGTTTCTCAGGTCGGCATGGACGCGGCGCGGATGTTCACTCGACGATGGCTGGCACGACGTGACGCCGGGAAATCCCGGCAGCCATGGCGGGCCGCACCAGCCGGACGATGCTCTGGATCTGGACGCTGCGCTCGCAAATCTGCCGCCCGTCGCGCGGGCCGTTGTCTGGCTCCATGACGTCGAAGGATTCACGCACAAGGAGATCGCGGCGTTCATGGGCAGATCCGAGAGTTTCTCCAAGTCGCAGCTGTCGCGGGCGTACCAGAAGCTGCGGCCGTTGCTGGCACCTCACAAGCACGACGCCGCGGCCGAACATGCGGCTTTCGGGAGCTGCTGACGATGAGCACTGACAGGCAGGACGACGACATGATTTACGGACTGACGGCCGATGAGCACGAATTCCTGCGCCGCGGACTCGCCAACCTGGCCGAAGTCGGGCCGCCTCGTTCGGTCTGGCTGCGTATTCGCGAGCAGGCAGAAGCCGAGGGATTGCTGATAGCTCCACGCGAGCGCTGGCGCAGGGTCGGCGGCCTCGGGCTTGCAGCAGCGGTGGCGATTGTCGCGGTGCTATTCGGCACCCGATACTTCGCGGCGGCGCCCGAGTTCGCGACCGAGCCTGCCGTGGCGGACTTGACGAACGCCGTAGAGCTGACCGCGCTCCGTGCGCTGATGGTCGAGTCGCAGCAGCTCGAGCAGAACCTTCGCGCGCTGCCTGACGAACCCCGGGTGATGCGCGCGAGTACGGTTGCGACGATATCGGACATCGAGGATCGCATCGCAGCAATCGACTACCAGCTCAGCGATTCGGACGCCCTGATGACGCCCGAGGAGCAGCAAATTTTCTGGCGCGAACGCGTCCGACTGATGAAATCTTTGGTCCGCCTGCGCTACGCGCAGGCACAGCGTACGGCTTTCTAGGAGACACATGCGATGAGACTACGCACCCTGATTCTGATGGTGGCCACGGTTACGTTTTCGAGCACCGTGGCAATGGCACAGGCGCAGGCACCCGGCGGGGATGCCGACGTCGAGGAAAAACTGCGCGCAGCAGAAGCGAGGCTGGCTGAGGCGGCGCGTCAGGTCGCGGAGCTGTCGACGCGCAGTCTGCCGCATCTCGAACGAATCGAGCGCCGTATCGAACTGGTTGCTGACGGGCGACCGCGCCTGGGCGTCACAATCGGTGGCGGGTCCGACGGGCCCGTCGAGGGTGTCGAGATCATTGCCGTGACGCCCGGCAGCGCCGCCGGCGAGGCTGGGCTGCGCTCGGGCGATACGCTCACGTCAATCAACGGCGAATCGCTGGGCGCCGACAGTGCAAAAAAGGCGAACGAAAAGCTGGTCGATTTCATGGGCGGGATCGAGGACGGCGACGTCGTCACGGTGGAGTATCTGCGCGACGGCAAAGTCGGCTCCGTCGAGGTACGGCCGAAGCGTATGGACGTCAACGTGTTTGCGTTTCGCGGCGACGGCCCGCACGTCCTGGGAGGTCGGCATCCGGGGATGCCGCTCGATCATGACTTTGCGTTTTTCTGGGGCGGTCAGGGCTGGGGCGACATGGAGCTCGTCGAACTGAATGCGGGCCTCGGCAAATACTTCGGAACCGACACGGGTCTCCTGGTTGTGAGGGCCCCGGCGTCGGATTCGCTGAAGCTCGAAGACGGTGACGTCATTCAGAAAATCGATGGCCGCGAACCGCAGTCCGTCCGGCATGCGATGCGAATTCTCGGCTCGTATCAGGCCGGCGAGCGGCTGGAGCTCGAAATCATGCGCGACAAGAAGCGTCGCAAGCTCGACGTAGAGATACCGGCGTCGCAATCGAGCGGTTTCCTGCGCCGCATGGCACCTTCGGTCAGGCCGGCACGGATGCCGAAACCACCGCGTTCGCCGCAGGTACTCGAGAAAACCTGAGTATCGCAATGGGCCAGCCGGCGCAGATGCTCTGCTACCATGCGCGGCCATGCGCCTCGCCGACTTCGACTTCGAGCTTCCCGATGAGCTGATAGCGCGGTATCCGACAGCCGAGCGCCGCGACAGCCGGCTGCTCGACGTCGGCCCGGATCTGACCGATCGATTATTTTCGGAGCTGCCCGAACTTCTGCGGGCCGGCGACCTTCTCGTTTTCAACGACACGCGCGTCATTCCGGCAAGACTTCGCGGGCAAAAGGAAACCGGCGGCCGCGTCGAAATTCTCGTCGAGCGCCTTTTTAGCGAGCGTGAAGTTCTCGCCCAGCTCCGCGCGAGCAAGTCGCCGGCACTCGGCAGCCGCCTTGAATTCGACGACGGTATCGTGGCACACGTCGAGGGGCGCAGCGGCGATTTCTATCGGCTGGCGTTCGCCGAGCCTGTAATGCCAATTCTCCAGGCGCACGGCGAGGTCCCGTTACCACCGTACCTCGGCCGCCGCGCGGAGCCTGCCGACCGCGAGCGCTATCAAACCGTGTACGCGGTGACCGACGGCGCAGTCGCTGCGCCGACCGCCGGCCTGCACTTCGATGCCGCGATGCTCGAAGAAACGCAACGCGGGGGAATCGAGCACGCCTTCGTGACGTTGCACGTGGGCGCAGGTACGTTTCAATCGCTGCGCGATGAGGACATCGAGCGGAACCGATTGCACAGTGAACGCGTCTTCGTGGACGAGGAATGTTGCGCGGCCGTGAATAGGACGCGCGCGCGTGGTGGCCGCGTCATCGCCGTCGGGACGACCTCGGTGCGCGCGCTGGAGACGGCCGCAGCCGACGGTTCTATCCAGCCCTGTGCGGGCGAGACGGATCTCTTCATCATTCCGGGTTACGAATTTCGCTGCGTCGATGCGATGCTGACGAATTTTCACCTGCCGCGTTCCTCATTGCTGATGCTCGTCGCGGCGTTCGCGGGGCGCCGCAGAGTCCTTGATGCCTATGCTCATGCGGTTCGCGAGCGCTACCGGTTTTTCAGCTACGGCGATGCCATGTTTCTGCATCCGGTGACGGACTGATGGAATTCGAAATCAATGCGCGGTGCGACGGCGCGCGCCACGGTGCGCTGACGTTCCGTCGTGGCAGCGTGCAAACGCCGGCATTCATGCCGGTCGGCACGTATGGCACGGTGAAGAGCCTGACGCCCGAGGAGATCGCCGGCAACGGCGCGGAGATCGTTCTCGGCAATACGTTTCATCTCATGCTCAGGCCGGGCGTTAGCGTGATCCGCAAACATGGCGGCCTTCACGAGTTCATGAACTGGTCGGGACCGATACTCACCGATTCAGGCGGGTTTCAGGTCTTCTCGCTGGCAAGAATGCGCAAACTGGACGAGGATGGCGTCCGCTTTCAGTCTCCGCTCGACGGCAGCGACGTGTATCTGACGCCGGAACGATCGATCGAGGTACAGCACGAGCTCAACGCCGACGTTGCGATGGTCTTCGACGAATGTACGTCGTATCCGGCGAGCGAAATGCAGGCGCGCGATTCGATGCAATTGTCGCTCCGCTGGGCACAGCGCAGCCGGCAGCGATTCGACGAACTCAAGGAAACCGAACCGGAACGAGGTGAAGCGCTGTTCGGCATCGTGCAGGGCAGCATCTATCCATCGCTGCGAGAGGAATCACTGGATCGCCTGGCGTCGATCGGATTCGATGGCTATGCCATCGGTGGTCTCGCCGTCGGCGAGACCGAGGGTGAGCGTATCTCCGTGCTGGATGCGCTGGGTCCCAGAATGCCGGACGCAGCACCAAGGTACCTCATGGGCGTCGGCACGCCAGTCGACATTGCGGAGGCCGTCTGCCGGGGCGTCGACCTGTTCGATTGCGTAATTCCAACGCGCCACGCGCGCAACGGGCAGCTCTTTACATCACGGGGTCTGGTGAAATTCCGCCATGCCCGGTACGCGGACGACACGGCGCCGCCGGATCCCGGCTGCGGCTGCTACACCTGCAGCAACTACAGCCTTGCGTATCTTCGGCACCTCGACAAGTGCAGCGAAATTCTCGGACCGCGGCTGGCTACGATCCATAATCTTCATTATTATCAAATGCTTATGAAAAAACTTCGGCAGGCGATCGACGCCGGAACGGTCGCGAGCATTGCCCGGGAGCTGCGCGTCGCGTACGCCGGATCGCCGGCCGCACGCCCGTGAACGCGCTCAAGCACCTGCGTTCCGGGCAGGCGGCCCCAGATTCGGACGGTATGCCATAATACCGCGCAATTTTGCGCGGCACCCCGACGATGGTCGCGCTCGACCAGTCGCAACAGCCAACACCATTTAGAGACTCATTCATGAATTTCTTCATCGAAAACGCATATGCGCAGAGCGCACAGCAAGGCGACCCGTTCAGTTTCCTGCTGCCGATGATCATCATCTTCGTCGTATTTTATTTCCTCCTGATCCGGCCGCAGCAGAAAAAACAAAAGGCCCACGCCGAGCTTGTCGCCGCATTGAGTGTCGGCGACGAGGTACTGACGGCCGGCGGTATTCTCGGCAAGGTAACCGGTGTGAGCGAGCACTACGCCGTCGTCAAGATCAGCGACAGCACGGAAATCAAGATTCAGAAAAGCAGCGTTTCCCAGGTCGTGCCGAAAGGCACGTTCGATGAAGCCTGATCGGGCGTGAACAGATATCCTGCCTGGCTCAATGTGCTGGTGCTCGTCACGCTGCTGACGGGCATCCTGCTCGCGATGCCCAATATCTACGGCAGCGTGCCGGCCGTGCAGCTTGCGGACCCGGACGGTGGGGCACTGACCGAAGCTCGACTGGAGGAATTCGTCCGTGCAATCGACAACCAGGGAATCGAGCCGGAAGCCGCCTACCTGAAAGACGATCGGGTCGTTCTTCGCTTTACCTCGGTCGAGGATCAGCAGCAGGCGGAACAAATCCTGCGTGATCGATATGCCCGCGAGGTGAGCATCGCCATGACGCTCGCGCCCAAGCTGCCCGCCTGGGTGCGCGGCATCGGCCTCGATCCGATGAGCCTCGGGCTCGATCTGCGCGGCGGCATTTACGTGCTCCTCGAAGTCGATATGGAGACCGCCGTGCAGAGTCGGCTCACCTCCTACCAGCAGGACTTCGATGACCGGCTGCGCGAGGCGCGCATCCGCCATCGCGTGGATCTAAACGGTCGCGAGCTGCTCGTACGCCTGACCAGCGCCGAGGACATGGCAGCCGCACGCGAGATCGTACGGCGAGCAGATCCTGACGTGCTCATTTCTGACGGCACCGACGGCAAGTCGCTAGTCGTGCGCATGACGGAGACGCAGATCAAGGCGCGCCAGGACTTTGCAATCGAACAAAACATTACGACGCTGCGCAATCGTGTCGACGAACTCGGCGTCGCGGAACCGCTCGTGCAGAGACAGGGGGCGGACCGAATCGTGGTGCAGCTGCCCGGCGTGCAGGACCCGACCCGGCTGAACGAGATACTGACGGCAACGGCGACGGTCGAATTTCGACTCGTCGATCAGTCGGGCGACCTGCCGGGGTCGCGCCGGTATCCGGGTCGCACCGGGGAGCCCTCGCAGATGCTGAAACGGGAGGTTGTGGCGTCCGGCGACCAGATCGTGAATGCCGAGGCCGGATTCAGCGAGGGGCAGCCCGCCGTGTTCATCACGCTCGATGCGGCGGGCGGCGAGCGCATGCTCGAGACCACACAGAACAACCTGAACAAGCCGATGTCGACGGTGTTCATCGAATCGAAGCGCGAGGCGGTGACGAGGAACGGCGAGACGGAGTACCGCGTACAGAAGACCGAGGAGATCATCAACACGGCAACGATTCGCGGCGTGTTCAAGAATAATTTCCAGATTACGGGTCTCAATCCGATCGAAGCCCGCGACCTTGCGCTGCTGCTGCGCGCGGGAGCACTTGCCGCACCGGTCTACAAGATCGACGAGCGCACGATCGGCCCGAGCCTGGGTCAGGACAACATCGATCGCGGATTCAACGCCGTCAAAATCGGCTTTCTCGCCGTGATCGTCTTCATGGCTCTGTATTACCGGGCTTTCGGACTGATCGCGGACGTAGCGCTGTTGTCAAACCTAGTGTTCATCGTCGCACTGCTGTCGCTGCTGCAGGCGTCTTTGACGCTTCCGGGCATCGCAGGAATCGTGCTGACCGTGGGCATGGCAGTCGACGCAAACGTGCTCATCTTCGAACGCATCCGCGAAGAGATTGCGGCGGGTGGGACGCCGCAGTCCGCAATCCACTCGGGTTACGAAAAGGCGCTCTCGTCGATTGCCGACGCAAATATTACGACACTGATAGCCGCAATTGTGCTGTTCGCCTTTGGCACCGGGCCGATCAAGGGATTCGCGATTACGCTGTCGCTCGGCATCATCACGTCGATGTTCACCGCGATAATCGGCACTCGCTCGATCGTCAATCTCGCATTCGGCGGGCGCAAGCTTGAGTCCGTACCGGTCTAGGAGCCTGCTGATGCGACTGATCAAGACCAAGACGAACATCGACTTCCTCGGCCCGACCCGACGCAAGATCGCGTTGGTCGTCTCGGCCGTGCTTATCGTCGCGTCGATCGCGTCACTGGCTAGTCGCGGTCTCGAATTCGGCATCGATTTCACCGGCGGTATCCTTCTCGAGGTCGGTTACCCGCAAGCGGCAGATCTCGACCGTATCCGGACTAATCTGGCCGATGCGGGGTTCAGTGACGCCCAGGTGCAGCTTTTTGGTGCGGAAACGGACGTGCTCGTGCGGCTGCCGCCGCGCGACGGCGATGTGGGGCAGGTACGCAGGGAATTGCAGGAGACGCTTGCAGCCAGCGGTGACGCCTTCGATCTCCGCCGCGTCGAGTTCGTCAGCCCGCAGGTCGGCGAGGAGCTTACGGAGCAAGGGGGGCTGGCGATGATCTTCGCGCTGCTGATGATCTTCGCTTACGTCATGTTCCGCTTTCAGTGGAAGTTTGCCGCCGGTGCGGTGGCTGCGCTCGCGCACGACGTGATCGTTACGGTCGGATTCTTTTCGGTATTCGGACTGCCGTTCGACCTGACCGTCGTCGCAGCGGTGCTCGCCGTAATCGGCTATTCGCTGAACGATACGGTCGTTTCGTTCGACCGGATTCGCGAGAATTTCATTAAACTGCGCGGCGTATCGGCCGAAGAGTCGATGAACATATCGATCAACGAAATGCTGGCCCGTACGCTGATCACCGGGATCACGACGCTGCTCGTGCTCGCCGCCCTGCTGGTGCTGGGCGGCGAATCGATCGCACCGTTTTCGATTGCGCTGATCGTCGGCATCATCGTCGGCACCTACTCATCCATCTACACAGCCAGTGCGACCGCGCTGCTGCTCGGTGTCAACGCGCAGGACCTGCTCGAGCCGGTCAAGGACCCGGAACTGATCGACGACCTGCCGTAGCCGTTGCTGTCGGCTACTCTGTCCTGAGAGCGCCGCCCGGCGTCGATGTCGTGGGAGCGGCATTTTGCCGCGACACCGCACTGTATTCTCCCCGGGGTGGTATTTATTTGCTCGCTGGCTCCCTGCGGTCCGCTTTATGCTTCGCAAACAAACACCACCCCGGGGAGGCGCAAAATCGGACGGTCCGGCTTCGTGCAGCGCATGTGCATGGATCCGGACTGACCCATTTTGTTTGAGGTGCGAGATTGCCGCTGCTACCCGGCCGCGGTGCTCGCAAGTATCGTTTTGATCTCGCTGGCGCAAAGTTTCGCCATTTCCCGGTAGATCTTCGGCGTGCCGGTCAAAACGTGCCCCGTGTCGAGAAAATGCTCGCTGCCATCGAGGCCGCTGACGAGGCCGCCGGCTTCGCGAATGAGCAGGCTGCCCGCGGCAAGGTCCCAGGCGTGCAGGCCGGTCTCCCAGAACGCGTCGAGCCGCCCCGCAGCGACGTAGGCCAGGTCGAGCGCAGCCGCGCCCGGCCGCCGCACGCCGGCGGTGTTCTGAATGACCTTCGCCAGCATCGCGAGATACGGTTCGATTGCGCCGCCGGTCCGGCGAAACGGAAAGCCCGTGCCGATCAGCGCCTGGTCGAGCCGGGTCTGGGCGCTCACGCGGATGCGGCGACCATCGAGTTGCGCACCTTCGCCGCGCGAGGCGGTGAACAACTCCTGGCGCAGCGGGTCGTATATGACGCCGTGCTCGATGCGCCCTTTGTGGCGCACGCCGATCGACACCGCGAAGATCGGCAAGCCGTGCAGAAAATTGGTCGTGCCGTCAAGTGGATCGACGATCCAGACGGTATCAGAGTCGCCATGCACGCCGCTTTCCTCGGCAAGGACAGCGTGTTCCGGGTAATGCTTGTGGATCGTATGGATAATGGCGCGTTCGGCCGCGCGATCCGCTTCGCTGACGAAATCATTGTGGCCCTTTTTCTCGATCGTCAGCTTGTCGAGATCCACGAACTGCCGCGTCAGGATGGAGCCGGCACGGCGTGCCGCCATGACCGCCACGTTGAGAAGTGCGTGCATTCGAGGATTCCGTCGTTTTAAAAGAGCTGCGTCGCAAGGCTAGAATAGCGGACTTTCGGCCGGATTCGCTACCAATGAACCTGCGCATCGTTCTCGTCGGCACCACGCACCCGGGCAACATCGGGGCGTCGGCGCGAGCCATGAAAAACATGGGCGTCACCGAGCTGACGCTCGTCAAGCCGCGGCATTTTCCGGATGCCGAGGCCACGGCGCGTGCGTCAGGTGCCGAGGACGTGCTCGAGCGTGCGGTTGTGGCTAAAGCGCTCGAGGATGCGATCGCGGACTGTGTGCACGTTGCCGGAACGAGCGCCCGGTCGCGGGCGATAGCGTGGCCGACGGTCGAGCCGCGAGAGTGTGCCGAAGAGCTCGTCAACAAGCGTGGCAACGGCCCCGTAGCGCTCGTATTCGGGCCGGAGAAGTGCGGCCTCAGCAACGAGGACCTCGACCGCTGCCAGACGCTCGTGACGATTCCGACAGATCCGGGCTTCAGCTCGCTGAATCTTGCGATGGCCGTGCAGATTTTGACCTACGAGTGGCGCCGCGCGCTCGTGGGCGCCGCGCCGCAGGTACCGGAGCCGGAGGTCCCTGCCGCAACGTCGATAGAAATGGAGCACTTCTATGTGCACCTCGAGAACGTGCTCACACGGATCCGTTTCCTGGATCCCGGGAATCCGCGGCTCCTCATGCGGCGGCTGCGGCGACTGTTCGTACGCGCAGCGCCCGACAAGAACGAGGTGAACATTCTGCGCGGCATATTGACGGCAATCGAGCGCCAGGACGAGGAGCACCAATGAGTGCATCCGGCGACATCGTGTATCTTGATTACGCTGCGACGACACCGGTGGATCCCGAGGTCATCGAGGTAATGACCGAGGTTCTCGAAAGCGAGAGTGACTTCGCAAACCCGTCCGCGCTGCACGCGGCCGGGCGCCGGAGCCGGGGCCGCGTCGAAGACGCACTGGCGAATATCGGCATGCTTCTGAATTGCGCACCGGATCGGCTGGTGACGACGTCCGGGGCGACGGAATCCATAAATCTCGCGGTGCAGGGCGCGGCGCGCTACCGTGCGCGCCGCGGGAGACATCTGATCACGATGCCGACGGAACACAAGGCCGCTGTCGATACGTTTCGGATGCTGGAAAAACACGGTTTCAGCGTGACCTGGCTGACGGTCGGTAGCGATGGGTATGTCGAAGTCGGCGAACTCGACGCGGCGATTCGTGCCGACACGCAGCTCGTGTCCATCATGCACGTCAACAACGAAACCGGGGTCGTCCAGAACGTCGATCGAATCGGCGAGCTGTGCCGGGAGCGGGACGTATTGCTGCACGTCGATGCCGCGCAGTCCGTCGGCAAGCTGCCGATCGACCTTGCGATGCAGCCGATCGATCTGCTGTCGTTCACCGCGCACAAGTTCTACGGACCACAGGGCATCGGCGGCCTGTACATCGCGGACCGCCGGGCCTGCCACATCGAGCCGCTGTTTTTCGGCGGCCGCCAGCAGCG
>JBFHXQ010000021.1:0-14973 GCA_041598895.1 Woeseiaceae bacterium
ATGAGCCACAGGAAATAGCCGATCAGCTCGATGAACTCCTCGACCGCGAGCTTGATCACGCGCTGATACGCATCACCGAGCAGCGCCATCCAGAACGGTTCGTGGCCGACGAGCCGGACGTAGGCGAACAGGATCAGCGCTCCGGCAAACAGTAGCGCAAGGCCCGGCGACGGCCAGACGCGTGCCCAGGCGATGCGCAGCCGGCGCCGCTGCCGGTACGTGTAGACGATGACGAGCGCCCCGGCGACGGCGACGAGCACCTGCCAGAGATTGTCGACGAGATAACGATCGAAAAAGTAATCGAGTTCGCGAATGAAAAACGCGAAAGCGAGCCCGGCAAACGGCAGCGCGATGGGTCGCTGCGACGGACAGTGCCTGGCAACCCATCCCATTAGCAGTCCGCACACGGCAAGGATCAGCGGCTGAATGAGTTCCACGGGCGAGAACTCGCTCGTGCCGAACTGATCGTAGTCGGCTACAACGACATGCATCTGCAGCGTACCGGGTGCCGAGATTTCGAGCTGCGTCAGTAGCAGCGTGCAAAGCGACACACCGATGACGTACAGGATATAGCGCGGCCAGGGCATGCGCGCAGAATTTCTATGCCGAACCGCCGAACGGGCGCACTGGTTCGGCAATGCGACAGTGCAGCTTGCTCATGCACCCATACTACACCACGCAGACGGTGCCTCGCCGTGTACGACAGTTCCTGTGGTCAGCGCTCCTGCGTGGCCTATGGGCTGCATCGACATCTGCTCCAATATCAACTGCTTTGACGATTCTTGTCGAGTCGATTCAAGCGCGCAATTCGAAGGTCGGCTGCCCGTCCGCGGCCAGGATCCCGTGAGTGCGCAGCCAGGCATGCGCATCCTCGGCATCCTCGCCGAACCAGCGTGCGGCCGATCCGAGACGAAAACTGTAGCCCCAGGTGTCCATATCGCGCAGCAGCCGTTCTCGCCCAACGCCCGTAAGCTGATTGGCGAGCACGATCTGCAGATAACACACGGCGGTCTCCTCCAGGTCATCGCCACCGGCATCGCAGACGAGCTGTCGCCTGCGAGCATCCGGCATGCAGACGACGTGCGCCAGCTCGTGCAGCAGCGAGTGCATGGGCGTATCCGCTCGGGCGTAGAGCCTCGAGCCGACAACGCCGGCCTCCGGCTCGCCCCAGAAGGACCCGGGAATTGCCGCCCCTGCGGGAACTTCGACGAGATGCACGCCGAGCCGAGTGAAGAGTGTCGTTACCGGGCCCCGGTCAACGTCCGCCAGCGTCAGGACCTGATCTGAAAACACACTAAAGCGATGACAGCTGTTTGAGAACGATACGCACGAGGTCGTTAACAATTGCCTCGCGCATCAGCGTTTCTTCGCGCGCCTTGCCGAGCACGAGCGTCGCGTCGTACGTGTAATCCCGCGTCAGCGTGACGAGCTGGGGCGCAAGCAGTCGGTCGGAACCGCTGCTCAGCGCGTACTGCACCGTGTAATAGACCTCGTATTCGGTCGGCACGTTTCGCGCAGACACGGACAGCACGCGCTGATCCGTATCGTCGAGCAAGATTGACAGCGTCGCCGTCGCATCCACCGGTGAGTCGACGATACTGACGCCCGTAGACTCGAGTTGTTGTCTCAGCGTTCGATAAAACAACGTGTAGCGGTCATCGGCGGAAATGTAGGTGCGCTGCATTTCCTGAGGCACAGTTATGGCGCCTTGCAGCCGGAATCCGCAGCCGGCGCTCAGGCTGACGACAACAGCAATGATTGCAGATCGTGTGCAGGCAGCATGATACGTCGACTCAGACGACGACATTGACCAGTCGCCCCGGCACGACAATCGTTTTGCGGATGGCCCTGCCGTCAACGAAACGCTGCACGTTCGCGTCGCCGAGAGCCGCTTCGCGCACGGCTGCATCGTCGGCATCGGCAGCCACAGAAATGCGCCCGCGCAGCTTGCCATTCACCTGGACGACGATTTCGATCAGTTCCTGCTCGAGCGCCCTATCGTCGGTTTTCGGCCACGGCTCGTCGATCAGCGCCGACTCGTGGCCGAGCGCCTCCCAAAGCGCATGACAGATGTGCGGCACGATAGGCGACAGCGTGAGCACGATGGCTTCCAGCGCTTCCTGCACGACCGATTGGCCGGCCGCAGACCGGTCTTCGAAGCGATTGACCGAGTTCAATAGCTCCATCGCGGCCGCGACGGCAGTATTGAACGTGTACCGCCGACCGATATCGTCGCTGATCTTCGCAATCGTCTGGTGCGTCTTGCGACGCAGGTCGCGCTGCGCGGCCCCGAGCGAGTCGTGATCGACGGGCGCAGCCGGGCCACTCTGCGCATGCATCTGCACCGAGTTCCAGAAGCGTTTCAGGAACCGGAAACTGCCCTGCACTCCCTCGTCCGACCACTCGAGCGCCTGTTCGGGTGGCGCCGTAAAAATCATGAACAAGCGTACAGTATCCGCCCCGTATTTTTCGATGAGTTCCTGCGGATCTACCGTGTTGCCCTTCGCCTTAGACATCTTCGCACCGTCTTTGAGCACCATGCCCTGGGTCAGCAGATTCGTGAAGGGCTCCGACGTCTCGCTGAGACCCTCGTCTCGCATGACGCGCTGGAAGAAGCGGGAGTACAGAAGATGCAGGATTGCGTGCTCGATTCCGCCGGTGTACTGGTCGACCGGCATCCAGTACGCCGCGCGGGAATCCAGCATCGCCCTGTCACTGTCCGGGCAGGCATAACGGGCGAAATACCATGACGACTCGACAAAGGTATCGAACGTGTCGGTCTCGCGTCGCGCCGGCCTGCCGCAACCCGGGCAGGGCGTTTCCAGGAACTCCGGCATGTCCTTGAGCGGCGATCCTACGCCAGTGAATTCGACGTCCTCAGGCAAAACGACGGGTAATTGATCATCGGGTACCGGCACCGCGTCGCAGTCTTCGCAGTAGACGATCGGAATGGGCGCGCCCCAATAGCGCTGCCGCGAGATACCCCAATCACGCAGGCGATAGTTGACCGTCCGGCGACCGCGTCCGGTCTCCTCGAAATGCCTCGCGATCGCATCGCAGGCCGCGTCGAAATTCAGGCCGTCGTACTCGCCCGAATTCACGAGAATCCCATGCTCGACAAACGCGCCCGCCTCGATGTCGATGTCGGTGCCGTCCTCCGGCGCGATGACCTGAACGATCGGCAGTCCGTGTTTGTTCGCGAACTCCCAGTCACGTTCGTCATGCCCCGGTACCGCCATCACGGCACCGGTTCCGTAGCTCATGAGCACGAAGTTGGCGACCCACAGAGGCACTTTTTCACCGCTCAGCGGATGTATCGCGGCGATACCGAGCGGCATGCCTTTTTTCTCCATCGTCTGGAGTGTTGCTTCCGCCGCATCGGACTTCCTGCACTCGTCGATGAATGCGGCAATGGCAGGATCATGCTTGGCGACGCGCACGGCGAGCGGATGCTCCGCAGCGACCGCCATGTACGTCACTCCCATGAGTGTATCAGGGCGAGTCGTAAAAACTTCCAGCGATTCGTCCGTGCCTTCGACCGGAAATTCGAGTTCGAGGCCCTCGGAACGGCCGATCCAGTTGCGCTGCATCGTTTTGACCGGTTCCGGCCACCCCGGCATGCGGTCGAGCTCGTCGAGCAGCTCGTCCGCATACGCCGTTATTTTCATGAACCATTGCGGAATCTCACGGCGCTCGACCAGCGCATTCGACCGCCAGCCGCGCCCCTCGATGACCTGCTCGTTGGCAAGTACGGTCTGATCGACCGGGTCCCAGTTGACGACCGAGTTTTTTCGATACACGAGACCCCTGCGGAACATTCGCGTGAACAGCCATTGCTCCCATCGGTAGTACTCGGGTCGGCAGGTCGCTATCTCGCGGGTCCAGTCGTATGCGTAACCGAGGCGCTGCATCTGGACGCGCATGTCTTGGATATTCCGGTACGTCCACTGAGCCGGCGGCACGCCGCGCTGAATCGCCGCGTTCTCGGCCGGCATGCCGAACGCATCCCAGCCCATCGGCTGCAACACGTGTTTGCCCTGCATGCGCTGGTAACGCGCGATCACGTCCGAAATCGTAAACACCCGCACATGGCCCATGTGGAGCTTGCCGCTGGGGTAGGGAAACATCGTCAGGCAATAGAATTTTTCCTTGTCGGGCTCTTCGGTGACCTCGAAGCTCCGGGATTCGCGCCAAAACGACTGGGCACGCTGCTCGACCTTGTCCGGGTGATAGGGGCTGTTCATCGACGATTTTCCCGCACAGCTCGCGAGGTGCCGGGACCCGCTTGCGTTATCCCTCGCAGGCCTCGTTTTCCTGGCCACTAAAAGCCTGAAGCCTACAACAAGCGGCGTTGAATCGCAGTACGCGGCACGGCAATGATTTTGCGATTATCCGGTGCTCGTGGCGCGCGCCGAGCGCGGTTCCGCCCCGCGCAGCACAGCCAATCCGAGCAGCAGGCCGGCCCAGCCGACGACTGGCCAGTTCCCGAGCTTTGCGTACGGGGTCGTTCCGCTGCGGGCATGCAGCGTGGTGGTCATCGTCACGGGACGGAATTGCGGACCCGTTTTCTCGAGCATGCCATCGTGGCTTATAAACGCGGAGATGCCGGTATTCGTCGCCCTGATGGCCGCCCGCCCGGCTTCCAGGGAGCGCATGCGTGCAATTTCCAGATGCTGGTGGGGAGCGATCGAATCGCCGAACCAGGCATCATTGCTGACATTGACGAGGAGGTTTGCGGACGGCAACGCATACAGCTGCTCCGCTGCATAGGCGTCCTCGTAGCAGATTGCGACCGCAAGCTTCACGCCTCGAGCCGTCACGATGAGCGGCTGCACCGGTGCACCGGCTGCGAGGTCGCTGTGCGGCAGGCTCAGCATCCGCATCCACTCTCGCACCGCGTCCGGCACCGGAAAATACTCGCCGAACGGAACGAGGTGGCGCTTCCGGTACGCCTGCCGGACGCCTGCGCCGACCGCAATGACGCTATTGTATATCGATACGGCATCCTGCTCGTCGTAGACGCGCTCGAGAATGCCGAACAGGATCGTCTGGCCGTTTTGCTCTGCGTCGGCTTCGATACCCAGAATGTAATTCTCGACCCTGTCCGTGACCGCCGGAATGGCGACCTCGGGCCAGACCACGATATCGCTGCCGCGCGCGCGCAACGAAGCCTCACGATAGAAACTCAGCGTCGGGCCAAACTGCTCCGGCAGCCACTTTACGTCCTGCCCGATACCACCCTGTATCAGCGTTGCCCGCACGGGTTCGTATATCGGCGTTGTCCAATCCACGCTACGAAGTGCGCTGCCGGCGACCCAGGGCAGTACGGCAATGCCGAGCGCCAGCCATCGCGCGCGACCGCGAACCGCCGTCGCCACGAGTAGTGCAGCTACGCTCGTGACGAAAACGTAGCTTACGCCGTAAACGCCGGCAACCGGCGCCCAGCCGGCAAGCATTGTGTCGATCTGGCTGTATCCGAGCGCAAGCCACGGGAATCCGGTAAGCACCCAGCCGCGCAGCCACTCGATCAGAACCCAGGCAGCCGGCGCGACCGCGAGCAAGCGCCAGGGCTGAGCGGCTGCCAATCGGCTCGCGGTCCAGCTCGTCAGCGCAATGTAACCGGCCATGATCAGGACGAGCCCCAGCATCAGCACCAGGGCAATCCAGATCGGCGCCTGGCCAAAGACCACGACCGAGATGTAAATCCAGTACGTGCCGGTCAGGAACCATCCGAAACCGAACCAGAATCCGTGACGCGCAGCATCGCGCGGCGACGTGGTCAGGCAGACGTAGCACCAGAGAAACAGCAGTATAGGAAGCAACCATCGCCATTCGAGCGGCGCGAACGCAGTCGTTGCGAGACAGCCGGCCGCAAAAAAAATGCCGCGCGAGATCCACGGCAGGTGCAACGGCAACTGCGGCGAAATGCGGCTCACCGGGAAGTTGCGGCGTCGGATCGATCAGGCGCTGGCGCGCTGAACCTGCAGGGCATCGATGCGCCGCCTGTCTGCCTTCACAACTGCAAACACGAAACCGCCGAACTCGACATGCTCGCCGCGCCGCGGCAGTCGCCCGAGTTCGTGCATCACCAGCCCTCCGACGGTGTCATAGTCCTCGTCGCTCAGGTCGCTGTCGAAAAACTCGTTGAAATCATCGATGCGCGTCAGCGCACGGACGGCATAGCTCGGCCTGCCGTTACGGTCGCCTTCGGGACGAATGAATTCCGCCTCTTCCGGGTCATGCTCATCATCGATTTCACCGACGATCTCCTCAATGACATCCTCGATGGTCAGGAGCCCGGCAATGCCACCGTATTCGTCGACGACGATCGCCATATGGTTGTGACTGTCCCGAAACTCTTTGAGCAGCGCATTCAGACGTTTCGACTCGGGAATGACGGAGGCTGGCCGCAGCAGCTTGCGGAGCGGAATACCCCGTGCCTGCTCGCTGCCGAAATAACGCAACAGATCTTTCGCGAGGAGAATGCCAAGCACCTCGTCGCGCTCCTCGCCCATTACCGGAAAGCGCGAGTGCCCGGACTCCACGATGACCGACAGCATCTCGTCGAAATCCTGGTCGATACTGATCACCACCATTTGCGAGCGGGGCACCATGACGTCGCGAACCTGCGTCTCGGAGACCTCGAGCACACCGGACAGCATGCTGAGTTCGTCGGCCTCGAGGTCGATTTCGGATTGGCGGATGAAGTCGTGTATTTCTTCGCGGCTCCATGGTTCACCCCTGATTGCGCGCTTCACGCGCGCAACAAGTCCGGTGATGCCATTGCCGCTGGTACTTGGCGGTTTGTCGTTCATCGAACGCGAATAGTCAGTGAGCTGCCGGCGACGGGCCGGCGGACGGACCATTGTAGCAGCAGATGCGCGGCGCGGCCGAACGGGTCCGCTCCGGGCCGTGCTGCCGGCCGGTTGTTCGTCGCTGCAGCACGCGGGCGGGATCAGCAGACACAATACGGATTTGCAATGCCCCCTGACGCGAGAATCTCTGCTTCAAGGCGCTCCATTTTCGCAGCTTCCTCAGGGTGCTCGTGGTCGTAGCCCAGAAGGTGCAGCATGCCGTGAACGAACATATGCGCCCAATGGTCGGCCAGCGGCACGTCCCGGGCGGCTGCCTCGGCGCAGACAACATCCATGCATACGACGATGTCGCCGAGCACGCGGAGGGCATCCGTCGGCATGCCCGCCAGGTCGGCGCATGGGAACGCGAGCACGTTCGTCGACGTGTCCCGGTTGCGGAATTTCCGGTTCAGGGCTCGCATCTCTGCGGCATCCACGATACGCACCGAGACTTCCGCAGTGGTATCCAAGCCGGCCGCAGCAGCGGTTCGGTTTATCCAGGCTGCGATCGTCGTCGGTACGTTTGCACGTTTGACATCGCACTGCACATCGACATGCAGCGCGTGGCTGTGCTTCTGCATCGAGTCAGCGTTTTCCACCGCCATTGTCGTCGGCGGCATAAGCCTCCACGATCCGCTGTACCAGGGGATGCCGGACGACGTCCTTCGCTGTGAAATGTGTAAACGCTACGCCTTTGACTTTTTTCAGGATCTTTAGCGCGTTTTTGAGTCCGGACTGCTGCCCGGGGGGCAAGTCAATCTGGGTGATATCTCCGGTAACGACGGCGCGCGATCCGAAACCGATCCGCGTGAGGAACATCTTCATCTGTTCGACACTCGTGTTCTGCGCTTCGTCCAGAATGACGAAGCACTCGTTCAACGAACGTCCGCGCATGAATGCCAGCGGCGCGATCTCTATCGTGTTGCGCTCAATCAGACGCGAAACCTGCTCGGCGCCGATCATGTCGTATAACGCGTCGTACATTGGCCGCAGATACGGATCGACCTTCTGGGACATGTCCCCGGGCAAAAACCCCAAGCGCTCGCCCGCCTCCACAGCCGGTCTGACGAGTACGATGCGGCGCACTTGCTCGGATTCGAGCGCATCGAGCGCACACGCGACCGCCAGATACGTCTTGCCGGTGCCGGCCGGGCCAATTCCGAACGCCAGGTCATGCGAGAGGATGTTCTCCATGTAAGCCGTCTGATTCGCCCCGCGCGGACGAATCAGCTTGTGCCTCGTCTGAATTGCGACGACGTCCGGGCCGTGGGAGTTGGCGGCCGCATCCGCGGCGGCAAGATCGCCATCGTTCATTTCGGACTCCTGCAACAGCATGTGTACGCGTTCCGGATCCAGGCGCTCGCTGTCTGTCATGTTAAACAGCGAGCGCAACACGTCGCTTCCGACCTTCGCAGCACGCGGTAAGCCGGTGATCCGAAACCTGTTGCCACGACTCGCAATCTGGACATGCAGCCGCCGCTCGATCTGGCGCAGGTGCTCATCGAATTGTCCGCACAGATTGGCAAGACGCTTGTTGTCGGCGGGTTCAAGAACCACGTCTCGCGAAGTTTCGACGGCGTTCAAGGCGGGTGTTTGGAACCTCTGAGGGTGTCTGCATCCGCGCAGATTGCGGGACGAAAGCGGGGCGCGGGAGCGCCGAATCCATCGTGGCAACAGATCATTGCGTTTTGAGCCTACCGCGTCGCCCGTTGCATGGGAAGTGCATGGTCCTCACTTTCGGACAGCAGCAGCCGACCGCGCAGGCTGTTTGGCAGCGCCTGCGTGATAACGACGTCCACGAAGCTGCCGATACAGCCTGGATCGGCGTCGAAATTCACCCAGCGATTGTTTTCCGAGCGACCCGTCACCTGATGGGGGCTCTTCCGCGACAATTTTTCGACCAGCACACGCTGCGTTGTTCCGACCATGGCTTCACTGATCGCCATCGCCTGCTGATTGATCCTGGCCTGCAGACGTTGCAGGCGCTCTTTTTTCACGTCGCCTGGCGTTTCGTCGTCGAGGCTCGCCGCCGGCGTGCCGGGACGCGCGCTGTAGATGAAGCTGAATGACTGATCGAAGCCGATCTCGGCAACCAGGTCCATCAGGGCCTCGAAGTCGCTTGCCGTCTCTCCGGGAAAACCGACGATGAAGTCGGACGACAGGGAGATATCGGGACGGGCCTCGCGTACGCGCCGGATCTTGCTCTTGTATTCGAGCACGGTATGGCCGCGCTTCATCAGCGCGAGAATCCGATCGGATCCGTGCTGAACCGGCAGGTGCAGATAACTGGCCAACTTCGGAATTTCCGCGTACGCCTGGATCAGACTGTCGTTGAATTCAACCGGATGTGATGTCGTGAAGCGTATGCGGTCGATTCCATCGATTGCGTCGATGTAGTAAATCAGTGTCGCAAGATCGGCGATCTGACCATCGTACATCGGCCCGCGGTAAGCGTTCACGTTCTGTCCGAGCAGGTTGACTTCACGCACGCCCTGCGCTGCGAGAATCGCCACTTCAGCGATGACGTCGTCGAAAGGCCGGCTTATTTCTTCGCCCCGCGTGTACGGCACTACACAAAAACTGCAGTACTTGCTGCAGCCCTCCATAACCGAGACGAATGCCGTCGCACCCTCGGCCCGCGGCTCGGGCAACTGATCGAATTTCTCGATCTCGGGAAACGAGATGTCCACAACCGGCTCACCGCTGCGGCGCGCGTCCTCGATCAATTCCGGCAGCCGATGCAGCGTTTGCGGCCCGAACACAACGTCTACGAACGGAGCCCGGCGCGCGATGCCGTCACCTTCCTGACTCGCGACACAACCGCCGACGCCGATCAGCACGTCCGGATTCGAATCCTTGATCGCGCGCCAGCGACCCAGCTCGGAGAAAACCTTCTCCTGTGCTTTTTCGCGAATCGAGCAGGTGTTTACCAATAGCAGATCCGCCTCTGCGGGCGCGTCCGTCAATGCGTAGCCGTGCGATTCACGCAGTACGTCTGCCATCTTGGCCGAGTCATACTCGTTCATCTGGCAGCCCATAGTCTTGATGTACAGCTTGCGCGTCACGCAGTTATCCGATCTGGTAGCGGAACCCGAATTCTACGCCATTGGCCGCAGCCGAGGCGCTGCCGCGTGGCCGGGTCTTGATGACGCGGCGTTGAACGAGGAGCGATCCTTCGCGCCTAGAACGGGATATCGTCATCGAAATCGTCGGGCCCGGGCTGCGCCGGCGCCGACGAGCTGCCCGACTGGGACCGCGCGGGTGCGGAACCTCCGCCCCGCCCACCGAGCATCTGCATTTCGTCCGCGATGATCTCGGTCGTGTAGCGATCATTGCCGTCTCGATCCTGCCACTTGCGCGTGCGCAATTTGCCTTCGATGTATACCTGGGAGCCCTTACGCAGGTATTCGGCGGCAATCTCGGCGAGCCGATTGAACGTCGCGACCCGATGCCACTCCGTGCGTTCCTTTTGCTCGCCGGTCTGCTTGTCTTTCCAGCTCTCGTTCGTCGCGACGGTGAAGTTCGTCACGGCGGAGCCGCTCGGCATGTAACGCGTGTCCGGGTCCTGGCCGAGTTTGCCGACGAGGATGACTTTATTGATTCCGCGGGCCATGGCTGGTCCCCTCTCAAGTATCTGATTTTTATGCTCGTGGTGACCGAATTCGCGGACCCGGCCGCCTGGCGAGGGTCGCCTATTGTAGAGACTGGCGGCGCAAATGCCAGCCCGATTTCCAGGCCGTCGACGGGGATTTGCGCTCAGCGACGGAACAGGCCGGACATCGCGAGCCATATCGCGGCGAGCAGCGAGCAGACGAAAAAAACGTCTGCCGGTCGGCCCGCAGCCAGATACCGCCCGCCGATCAGACCGCCGGCGAAGGCGCCCAGAAACTGCGCGCTCGAAAACACCCCGAGTGACGCGCCACGAGCCGCGCCGTCAGCAAGGATCGACAAACGTGCGGGCAGCCCGGCCTCGAGAAACGTGAAGCCCGCGAAGAACAGCACCAACGCGATGAACACCGGCGCGATCCCGAAGCTGCCGAACGCGAGCAGCAGTTGGCCGGTCAGCATCAGGGTCACTGCGATGCCGACGGTGGCAGTCTTGCCCTGGCGCTCGTCGCTCACGATCAGCGGAACGGCACCCAGAAGCGAGACGACGAGTGCTCCAACGTACATTTTCCAGTGCCCCGTCACGGCCAGCTCGAGCTCGTTCGCCAGCAGGAACGGCAGTGCCACGAAACTCGCCGTCAGAATTGCATGCAGCAGGAACGCGTACAGGTCCAGCCTGAGCAGATCCGCCCTGAACGCCGCCGCCAAGGTCCAGGCGCTTCCTGTGCCCGACCTTTCGATGCCGCCGGGCAGCATCATCATCAGTACCGCGGCAGCAAGCGCGAAGCCGGCGGCGAGCCAAAAGAGCGATGGCACACCGAAGCTCGCGGAGAACAGCGGCCCGATAACGAGCGCCAGAAGAAACGAGGCGCCGACGCCGACGCCGTATATGGCCATTGACCGGGTCCGTACTTCCGTTCGCGTCGCGTCGGCGATCAGCGCGGTCAGGGTCGCGGAAATCGCACCCGCACCCTGCAACAGGCGACCGGCAATGACGCCCCAGATCGTATCGCTGCCGGCTGCTAGCACGCTGCCGGCAGCGAATACGGCGAGGCCGCCGACAATGACCGGAAGCCGCCCTGCCCGGTCCGACAGCGCGCCGAGGGGAATCTGCAGCGCCGCCTGCGTTAACCCGTAGGCGCCGACTGCCAGCCCGATAAGAAGCGGCGTCGCACCGTCCAGGCCCGCCGCATACAGAGAAAGCACGGGAAGCAGGGCGAACAAGCCGAACATACGCAGCATCCCGATCAGGGCGATAACGCCGACCGCTCGTCGCTCGAGCGGCAGCATGGCCGAGAGTTCGTTGCGATTCGTCATACGCTGTGCTTGCCGGTTCCGCTCGAGAATCATGGGATCATGCGCCTCGGCACGTATCTGACTGTCGTGTTCCGCGCATGCTGCTTCGAAGCAGTCGCTTGCGGCTCACCTTTGCGCCGAAGATAGCGGGCGGCGTATATTAGCAGGTTGCTCGGCGTTTTCTTAATACTCACTCATGAAGACCATCGACATACGCGGCGCGCGAACCCACAATCTGCGCAATATCGACCTCAGTCTGCCGCGCGACAAGCTGATCGTTTTTACCGGCCTGTCCGGCTCCGGTAAATCCTCGCTCGCGTTCGACACCATTTATGCCGAAGGTCAGCGCCGCTACGTGGAGTCACTTTCGGCCTACGCGAGGCAATTCCTGTCGATGATGGAAAAGCCCGACGTCGATCACATCGACGGCCTGTCGCCTGCGATTTCGATCGAACAAAAGTCGACGTCACACAATCCGAGATCGACAGTCGGCACGGTGACGGAGATCTATGACTATTTGCGGCTCCTGTACGCCCGTGCCGGCACACCCAAATGCCCCGACCATGACGTAACGCTCGAGGCGCAGACCGTCAGCCAGATGGTCGACCAGGTGCTGGGGCTGCCTTATGGGACGCGACTGCTGCTGCTTGCACCGGTCGTCAGCGAGCGGAAAGGAGAACACGTACAGCTCATGCGTGAGCTCCTGGCACAGGGCTTCATTCGGGCGCGAATCAATGGCGACATTTACGAGCTCGACCAACCGCCCGATCTGGATTTACGCAGGAAACACAATATCGACGTGATCGTCGATCGCTTCAAAGTCAGCGACGACACACGACTGCGGCTGGCCGAATCGTTCGAAACCGCGCTGCGCCTCGCCGACGGCGTTGCCCGAATCGCCTGGATGGACGATCCGGCGGCCGAGGAACTCGTTTTCTCCGATCGGTTCGCGTGCAATATCTGCGGTTACAGCCTGAGCGAACTCGAACCGCGCCTGTTCTCTTTCAATAACCCGACCGGCGCTTGCTCGGAATGCGACGGACTCGGTGTGAAACAGTTTTTCGACCCGGCCCGCGTCGTCGTCAACTCGGACCTTTCGCTGGCCGGCGGCGCAATTCGTGGCTGGGACCGCAAGACGACGTACTACTATCAAATGATTCAGAGCCTGGCGGCTCACTTCGATTTCGACGTCGAGAAGCCGTTCAAGAAGCTCGGCAGGAAGCTGCAGAACATCATCCTGTACGGCAGCGGCGCTGAAAAAGTCGAATTTCACTATGCAAATTCGCGAGGCATGCAGATACGCAAGCTGCATCGCTTCGAAGGCGTCATTCCAAATCTCGAGCGTCGCTACCGCGAGACCGAGTCCGGCGCGGTTCGGGAGGAGCTGGCCCGCTTCCTGAACAGCCAGCCCTGCCCCGGCTGCAGCGGCACCCGCCTGAATCGCGCTGCCCGCCACGTCTTCATCGCGGATAAACCCCTGCCCGAACTGACGGCCATGTCCGTCGGGCACTCGCGGGAATTTTTCGAGTCCCTCCAACTCGAGGGCTGGCGCGCGACAATCGCGGACAAGATCGTCAAGGAAATCGGCGACAGGCTCGGCTTCCTCAGCGACGTCGGTCTCGACTACCTGTCCCTGGATCGCAGCGCGGAGACGCTGTCCGGTGGTGAGGCGCAGCGAATTCGCCTTGCCAGCCAGATCGGCTCCGGGCTCGTAGGGGTCATGTACATTCTCGATGAGCCGTCGATCGGCCTGCACCAGCGCGATAATCAGCGCCTGTTGGGCACGCTGACGAATCTTCGCGATCTCGGCAATACGGTGATCGTCGTCGAACATGACGAAGAGGCGATCCTGGCCGCCGATCACGTCGTCGATCTGGGACCGGGTGCCGGCGTTCACGGCGGTCGGATCGTCGCGCAGGGTAAACCCGGGGACATTAAAAAGAATCCGCAGTCGCTGACGGGTCAGTACCTCGCCGGCAAGCGGAGCATCCCGATTCCCGAATCTCGCACGGCCGCGGATTCGGAGCGGGTTGTCCGGATCTGCGGTGCCAGGGGCAACAACCTGCAAAACGTGGATGCCGCGATTCCGGTCGGGCTCATGTCCTGCGTCACCGGCGTGTCGGGATCGGGCAAGTCAACGCTCGTCAACGACACTCTGTACAAAGCCGTTGCCGATGAACTGAATCGCAGCAGCCGCAATCCGGCGCCGCACGCGAAAATCGAAGGCATCGAGCACATCGATCGCGTCATCGACATTAGCCAGAGTCCGATTGGCCGCACGCCACGCTCGAATCCCGCAACGTACAGCGGGCTGTTCACGCCTATCCGCGAGCTGTTCGCCGGAACCCAGGAAGCGCGCTCGCGAGGCTACATGCCGGGACGATTCAGCTTCAACGTCAAGGGGGGTCGCTGCGAGGCATGCCAGGGCGACGGTGTACTGCGGGTCGAAATGCATTTCCTGCCGGACGTCTACGTGCCCTGCGACGTCTGTCGCGGTCAGCGTTACAACCGGGAAACGCTGGAGATCCGGTACAAAGGCAAGAACATCCACGACGTACTTTCAATGACGGTGGAGGACGCCGCTTTGTTTTTCAAGAATGTGCCGGCCGTCGCAAAGAAGCTGCAAACGCTGATGGATGTCGGCCTTGCGTACATCCGGCTCGGTCAGAACGCAACCACGCTGTCCGGCGGCGAAGCACAGCGGGTCAAGCTTGCAAAAGAACTGTCAAAGCGCGATACGGGCAGGACGCTGTACATTCTCGATGAGCCAACCACGGGCCTGCACTTTCACGACATCGAGCATTTGCTTGCCGTGCTGCATCGCCTCCGCGATCGGGGCAACACGATTGTCGTGATCGAGCACAATCTCGACGTCATCAAGACCGCCGACTGGATCATCGACCTCGGGCCGGAGGGCGGCGACGGCGGCGGCCGTGTCATCGCGATCGGCACGCCCGAAGACGTTGCCGCGAATGGCGATTCCTTCACCGGCCGGTACCTGAAGCCGCTGGTACAAAGGCCGCGGCGGCGGCGGGCCTGAACGCCTGGCGCCTCCCGGGCCGCGGTCACAATGCGCTTTTCGGGTCGCGCACGTACGCGTCGAAGGCCTTCGCGACCCGCAACGCGGATTGCGAATCGGTGCGAAAATAGAGCGCGGGCCCACCGTATCAGTGCTGCCGTGGAGCTTTCAAACGCGTTCAATTCAGCCTGGCGGGCG
>JBFHXQ010000022.1:0-14834 GCA_041598895.1 Woeseiaceae bacterium
GCGCGCATGCGGATCCCAGTACGGCGCACCGAGGCCCGCGAATGCCGGCACGACGTGCACGTCACGCACGATCCCGGTCTGCCGCGCAATCGCCTCGGACTGTCCCGCCGAATCGATAACGCCCAGCTCGTCGCGCAGCCACTGCATCGCCGAGCCGGCGACGAACACGCTGCCCTCGAGGCCGTAGCAAACGTCTCCGTCGAGCCGGCTTGCGACGGTCGACAACAGCTGGTTGCCCGAATAGACCGGATCGGCGCCGGTATTCGCAATCACGAAACAGCCGGTGCCGTATGTACTCTTCGTCATGCCATAGTCGAAACCGGCCTGGCCGATCAGTGCAGCCTGCTGATCGCCGGCGACGCCACCGATGGGTACCGCGTTAGCGAGCATCGGCGTATTCGTCGTGCCATAGTCGGCCACACAGTCGAGAACGTCGGGCAACAGTTGCCGCGGAACATCGAAAATTTCCAGCAGCTCGTCGTCCCAGCACTGATCCACGATATTGAAAAGCAGCGTTCGCGACGCGTTCGTGGCGTCGGTTGCATGGCGGCTGCCTCCGGTCAGTCGCCAGATGAGGTAGCTGTCCACGGTGCCGAACGCGAGCTCGCCTCTGCCGGCACGTTCGCGCGCGCCATCGATGTGGTCGAGTATCCAGGCGATCTTCGTTGCCGAAAAATACGGATCGAGCTTGAGTCCGGTTTTCTCGATTACGAGCGGTTCCAGCCCGTCAGCCTTGAGCTGTTCGCAGTGCTCCGCCGTGCGACGGTCCTGCCAGACGATCGCATTATGAATGCACTCGCCGGTTTGCCGGTCCCACACGAGCGTCGTTTCGCGCTGATTCGTGATCCCGATGGCCGCGATATCAGCAACGTCGATGCCGGCCTTGCCGAGCGCTTTGCGCGTCACGGTATCGACGGACGACCAGATGGCCTCCGGATCGTGCTCTACCCAGCCGGGCTGAGGATACAGCTGCGGGAATTCCTGCTGGGCACTCGCGACCTCCGTAATCTCGCGATCGTAAACCACTGCGCGGCTGCTGCTCGTGCCCTGATCGATTGCGAGTACGTAACTCCCGCTCACGCGTCTGCCTCCGCAAGCGTGAACAGCGGCTCGCGAATTCGGATAATGCGCCCCGCGTCCGCCGGATATATCGACTCCGGCTGGGCAATCGCTGCCTCGCGGATACGCGGGAGCACGTCGTCCGGCCACGGTGAAACACGCCGCTCACGGAGATCCACGTGCACGTGCAGCCATTCCGCCGTCGCCGCAAGGAAGCCGTCCTCGGCCTGGTACATACGCTGCATCTGATGCACGCGCTTGGCATCGAAAGCGAGGATTTGTGAGGTCACGATAAACGCCTCATCGATTGTCAATTCGCGTTTATACACGACGTGCGATTCGACGGCGAACGTCGACTGCCGCTCCGCCTCGATGCGCTCCCTGGTGAGCCCGAAGCGTTCCCACAGGCTGTCGATCGCATAGTCGAACGCGAGCACGTAATACGCCACGTTCATGTGATCATTCAAGTCGATCCAGTCGCGACGAACGTGATCGCGGTACACGTCGAATCCCGTTGGCGGTTGTACGGCCATGATGGTGTCCTTCGAAGCCGGCTCTAGTCCGTTTGCAGCTCAGGCAAATCCCTGAAATTCTCGAGCGCCTCCGGATTCGCAAGCGCCTCGGTATTCGCCACCGTTTCCCCGTGCACAACCGAACGGACCGCAAGTTCAGTGATTTTGCCACTCTTCGTGCGTGGGATATCCCGTACCGCAACGATTTTTGCGGGCACGTGCCGCGGCGTGGTGTGGTCGCGAATCACCGTACGAATGCGTTGCCGCAGCGCATCGTCGAGCTCGTTGCCGGCGCGGATGACGACGAAAAGCACGACACGCACGTCGTTATCCCAGCGCTGGCCGATCGCGAGACTTTCCATGACCTCGTCGAGCTTCTCGACCTGGCGATAGATTTCGGCGGTGCCGATTCTCACGCCGCCCGGATTGAGGACGGCATCGGAGCGCCCGTAAATGACGAGGCCGCCCGACGGCGTCAGCTCTGCGAAATCGCCGTGTGCCCAGACTCCGGGAAAGCGTTCGAAGTAGGCCGCCCGGTATCGGGCCTTGTCCGGGTCGTTCCAGAAGCCCACGGGCGCCGACGGAAACGGCTTCGTGCAAACCAGTTCTCCCCGCTGGCCAATGACCGATTGACCCTCGTCATCAAATATTTCTACGGCCATGCCGAGCCCCCGACATTGCAGCTCACCGCGCCGTACCGGCAGCAGCGGGTTACCGAGCGCAAAGCAGCTCAGCAGATCGGTTCCGCCTGCGATCGACGCAAGCTGCAGGTCTCCGGCGATCTCGGCATAGACGAAATCGAAACTTTCCGGCGCGAGCGGCGATCCCGTCGACAGCACCGTGCGCAGCGCCGGCAGCCGGAATTCGGTGCCCGGCCGTACGCCCGCCTTCTCGAGCGCAGCAAGGTATTTCGCGCTGGTCCCGAACACGGTGACGCCTTCGCGCTCCGCCATGCGCCACAGCACCCGACCGTCGGCGAAAAATGGATTGCCGTCGAAAAGAATCAGCGTGGCGCCTGCCGCCAGGCCGCTCGCGAGCCAGTTCCACATCATCCAGCCGCACGTCGTGAAATAAAACAGTCGATCCTCCGGGCCGAGATCCGTGTGCAGAACATGTTCCTTGAGATGCTGCAGCAGCGTGCCCCCGTGACCATGGACGATACATTTCGGCACGCCGGTCGTGCCCGACGAGAACATGATGTACAGGGGATGATTGAACCGAACCGGCAGGAATTCGGGCTCATCGTCAGCGCCGCGAAAGTCGTCCCACGCCGTCGCATTCGCGATTCCATGCGTTGCCGGTATTTCACCCGCAAACGGGACGATCACCGTCCGGCGAATGCTGGGAATCGCGTCGACGACTCCGGCGATCGTGGCAAGCGTGTCGAACCGCTTGCCGTTGTAGAAGTAGCCGTTGACGGTGACCAGGACAACCGGCTCGATCTGTCCGAAACGATCGACGATACCCGTCACGCCGAAATCCGGCGAACAGGAGGACCAGATTGCCCCTATGCTGGCGCTTGCGAGCATCGCGATGATCGCCTCCGGGCAGTTCGGCAGTATCGCTGCAACGCGATCTCCCTGCCGGACGCCGGCGTCCCGCAGCGCGGCGGCAACCTGCGCAACAGCACCGCGTAGCTCGGCATGACTGACTTCCCGTCGCCCACCGTCCTCGCCGCAGAAAACGAGTGCCGTGCCGTCCCGTCCCGGCCGCAGCAGGTGCTCGGCAAAATTCAGCTGGCTTCCGGAAAACCAGCCGGCATCCATGATGTCGTCCGGCCGCGCCAGCGTCGTTTCCGCGGGCCGCGCGAATCGCACGTTGCAGAAATCACCGAGAGCCGTCCAGAACGCGGGCAAATCGCTTATCGACCATCGATACAGATCGTCGTAGTTTTCGAAACCGCGCGCCGACATGAAACGGTGCAGTGCAGATTTCGTACACCGGTCATCGTTCGGCGTCCATAGGACAGGGTTTTCTCGCATCCGCGCACCCCGGGGGTCGTGTAGCCTGCGCCCGACTCGACGCAGGCACAACGTTACTTCCAGCGCCGACTTGTGTCCACGTCTCCGCGAAGGCGATACTCAATGACATAGACGGGAGCAAACGTGTCAACGACAGAAGCACTTCAACCGCCGCCGAGCATGCGTTGCGTCGGCATCGAAAATCCCGGACCGGACGGAGTGCTGGTCAGCATGACCGAACCCACGCCGGTAGCGGGCGCCGAGGAAGTTCTTGTTCGCGTGGCTGCGGCTGGCGTTAATCGACCCGACTGCCTGCAGCGTCGGGGGCTTTACGCGCTGCCGCCGGGCGCGAGCCCGCTGCCGGGACTGGAGATCGCCGGTATCGTCGCTGCCCTCGGGCCGGGCGCGACGCGCTGGCGGATTGGCGATCCCGTCATGGCGCTGACCCACGGCGGCGGCTACGCGGAATACTGCCGCGTCAACGAGACACACTGCCTGCCGTTTCCCGGCAACCTGTCGCTGATCGAAGCCGCCGCACTGCCCGAGACCGTATTCACCGTGTGGTACAACGTATTCATGCGCGCCGGCCTCGAAAGCGGCGAAACGTTTCTCGTGCATGGCGGCTCCAGCGGCATCGGCAGTACCGCAATCCAGCTCGCGAAAGCACGCGGCTGCCGCGTAATCACCACGGCCGGCAGCGCCCGGAAATGCCGCTTCTGCGAGCAGCTTGGTGCGGATCACGCGATCGACTACAAGAGTGACGACTGGGCGCTGGCGGCGCGCGGCATCGTGGGCGATGCCGGTGTCGACGTACTGCTCGACATGGTGGCGGGTTCCTACATGCAAAAAAACCTGGATCTGATGGCGCGCGATGGTCGCTACACGATCATCGCGTTTTTGGACGGTTCGGTGGCAGAACTCGACATGCGCGCCGTACTTGCGCGACGCATCACGATCACCGGGTCCACCTTGCGGCCGCAAACGACGGCCGAGAAAGCGGCGATTGCGAGCTCCGTCGAGCAACACGTGCTGCCGCTGATCGAGTCCCGCCAGCTGCGGCCGGTAATCGATTCGACATTTACATTGGACGCGGCGCAGGCCGCGCACGATCTGATGGAGAGCAGTCATCACATGGGCAAAATCGTGCTCAGCGTGAACGAGGAGCTGCTGCATTGAACGTTCTGCTGCTCGTCATCGGCCTCGTTGCCGCCGCCATTATCGCTGTCTGGCTGTTCCGAACCCGCAGTCGTCCGGCCGTCCCGGCGCCGCTGCAGCCCGGCCGGCCGCTGCCGGACTTCAGCGCCGTCACGGAACACGGCGACACCGTGAGATCGAGTGATCTCACCGGCTCTGCCGCCGTGCTGCTGTTCGTGCGCGGCGGCTGGTGCCCGTTCTGCAGCTCGCAGGTCGAGCAGCTTACCGCCCACTACAAATCAATCGTCGATCTGGGCGCGAAGTTGATTCTCGTAACGCCAAAACCGCTGGCAACGACACGCCGGGTCGCCGAATTTTTCAAAGTCGATTTCGATTTTTGGCTCGACGAATCGCTCGTCGTCGCGCGCACGCTCGGGCTGTTGCTGCAGGACGGCGTTCCGGATGACTATCACGGCGAGTACGGAAAAGACACGGTATGGCCTGCAGCAATCATCGTCGATTCGGACGGCATCATTCGCTTCAGCGTGTTATCCCGCAAGCTGGACGAGCGACCGGACCCGGAAAATCTGCTCAGCGAGCTGCGCCGCCTCACTCAAGCCACCTGACGGCCGCAAACGGCGGGAGGTCAGAACGGCACGTTCACCGCCCGGCACAGAAACCGCATAAACGGTTCGGCAGCACGCATGCTGGTCTCGACGCTGCGCTGAAACTGCGGCCGAAGACAGGCATTCACGTCCATGTCGCGCACGGCAATAAAACTTTTTCGTTTGATGTCTTCGATATGCTCGGCTTCCGGCGAAAATCCGCGCGGCGGTCGCGTGAGTGATTCGCCGCCAAGCCGGAAATGACGACGAAACCGCTTGTCCGAAATTGCACGGCGCCAGTCGCCCGGACGCGCTGCAATGCGCTCGCGAATTGCGCGTAATGCATCAGCTTCGGGTCGCCACATCCCGACGCCAATGAACACCTCGTCCGGATCGATGTGCAGGTAATAGCCCGGCGCGTGCACGTCCCGGGCGAGCTCGTGACGGAACTGGATTCCGATATTCGTCTTGTACGGCAGCTTGTTTTTCGAAAACCGCGTGTCACGATACACCCGCATCAGCGAACCGCCGACTCGACTCGGTACGGCGACAAAATGCGGCGCTATGTCGGCAAGCGGTTCCTGCATGGCCTGGATGAAGTGCAGCGCAACGTCGAGAACGTGTTCCTCGTAGCGGCTTTTGTGCTCATTGAACCAGTCGCGATTGTTATTTCTCGCAAGCTCGCCGAGAAACTTCAGCGTTTCCGGGCCGAAGCGCACGTATCGGGCCGACGTCATCAGCAGCTTGCGTCGCCCGACTCCGCCTCAGGATGCGGATACATGTCCGTTTCATCCTCGTCGTCGCGCGGCGCGAGGCAGGCAAAATCCTTTTCCACGAGGATGCTGAGCACGCCACCGTCGTAGTACTGCTGTTCGCCCACAATCGACACCTGCTCCGAGCTTGCCCAGCCAAGCACCTCCGACTCGGGCAAGCGCACGGTGATCGCGTTGTCTGCGTAGAAGGCCCCCGGCCTGACGCTCGCCGGGCTGCTTTCAACCACATAGCGAAACTCGTGTCCGCCGGGAAAGGCCGTGCATGCGCTGACGAGGCCTTGCTCGCGCAGCGTCGCGACCTCGGTCTGCGTGAGGCGCAGGCGCACGGAGTTGTCCCGAATTCTGAGTTTCATTGCTGGCCGCTCGATAAGTTTTGGGCCCGTTCCGCAACCGACTGCTGCATGCCTCGCGGGACGGTTTCGCGGCATTTAAGCACGAAACCACGGGTGCGGTAAGGCCTCTCGAGGCGATCGGGCCGCGAAGTGCGACAGCTCATGGTGCCGCTGTCGGCCGCAGCGAATCACGCAGCGCCCGCACGTTCGGGTGCTCCGGATGCTTCGTCAGAAGTTCATCTGCAAGTTCGGCGGCCCGCTCGATGTCGCCATGATCCCGGAGTATCGTCGCCAGCGCCCAGCCGATATCGATGTCGGTCGGGAAATGACGCCGTGCCTCACCGAGGACGCGGATGGCGTTCGCGTCCTCGCCGGACGAGTGCAGCGCCACGCCGTAGACGTAGACAAAGCGCGGATCGTCGCGATCCAGTTCTGCAGCCCGGCGGAACTCGTCGACCGCGGCGTCCCGCCGTTCGGTGCGTACCAGCAGCAATCCGAGCGCGTGCCGGAGCGCGGCGTTGTCCGGCCCGGCAGCCAGGGCCTGGCGCAACAGGCGCTCCCCGACGTGTTCATCGCCGCGCCGGCGCCACACGTCGACCAGGTTGATCCGCGCCGCCGTGAATTGCGGTTCCAGCCGCAGCGCTGCCTCGAAGTGCGTTGTCGCGGCATCCAGATTTCCGAGCGCTGCCTCGAAGCTGCCCAGATTCAGATGTGCTTCAGGACGGTTCAGCATGTCTCTCTGCACGTGCCGGAACTCGACCGCCGCGTGCATGAACGCCCGCTCGTCTGCCGCGGGCAGCAGATGGCGGCTGCCGGCCAAAGTCTGCGCCGCTTCGATCCGAACGCCGCGCACGGTGTCGTTCAGCAATGGTGCAACCAGCGAGACCCGGTCGTCGGCCCGAAGCCGCGCTGCGCCGAGTAGCGCGCCGATGCGCACGAGAGAGTCCGGATCATTGAGGCCATTCGCAATCGCCGCTGCCGCCGACCTGGATAGCGGCGCCGACATGAGCGAAAGCGCCGTTGCCCGCGCGATCCCTGGCGTATCGCGATTCGCGATCGCCTCCAGCAAACGCCCATTTGCATAGCCACGCCGAGCTGCCGCGAGCGCGTTTCCGTAATGCGGGCGGCCACTTCGGCCGCCGATGCGAAGGCGCCGCAGCGCCGTGTCGGCCCAACCGGGCCCGCGATCCGCATGGCAAGCCGCGCAGGGGTCCGGCGTTCCGTGTGCCTCGCTGATATCCGGCCGTGGGATCCGAAAGCTGTGATCGCGGCGCGCGTCGATCCCCATATAAACGCGCTCCGGCATGTGACAATCGACGCAGGCCACCTGCCCGGGATCGTGCCCGTGGTGCGACGAATTCTCGAATCGCGTTGGCCGGTGACACTGGCTGCAAACGCCGTCGGGACCGCCAGCGGTCACGAGCCTGGCCGAATGCGGATCGTGACAGTCGCTGCAGCTTACCCCCGCACGGTACATCGCGCTCTGCAGGAACGACCCGTACACGTAAACCTCGTCCTTGATCTGACCGTCGGGAAAATACAGCGGCTCGACAAGCAGCGCCGGTAAGTGTGTGTGCGTCAGCGGCTGACCGTACTGGTAATCGTCCCCGAGCCGGCCGCGCCGGGCGTGGCAACGACCGCAGGCTTCGGGCTGCGCGGGGGGCCGCATTCTCGGTTCGCTACGCGCCGCCATTCCCGTGTCGTCGTCTATCGTCCAGGCCGCGCGACCGCGATCGTCAAGATCGACTGCGAGCCCCAGCCCGTGCGAAAACCGCCCCGAATTTGCCTGCTCGATGTGCAGCGATCCGGGACCGTGGCACGCCTCGCAGCCGACGTCGATCTCCGCATAGGTCGTGTCGAAGCGATCGCTGGCAGCGTCGTAATTCATGCGCACGTTCGTCGAATGGCATTCGGCGCACTGGTAGTTCCAGTTTTGTTCTCGTCCGCTCCAGTGCAACGGGTGCCCGGCCATCACCGGCTGATCCGTGTACAAATGAAACCAGCGCTGTCCGCCGGACGTCGACGGGCGCGTATCCCAGGCAAGCGGCAGCGCCTGTAACCGACCGTCGCCGATGTCGACAAGGTATTGCTGCAACGGCTCGACACCAAACGTGTAGCGAACCTGAAACTCCGCGGATTTTCCGTCCGCACCCTCGGTGGCCACGAAAAACGCTGCGCCCCGCGTAAAAAAACGGCTCTCCTTGCCGAAGTACTCGAACTCCGCGCTGCGGAAGTCGCCAAGCACGGTATCCGCGCTTGCCGCCTGCATGGCCAGGTCGTGGTGCGAGCCGAGCCAGTTCTGAAACTGCGGCGCATGGCAGTCACGACACGCAACGCTGCCGAAAAATTCGGGTCGATCGACGATCGGGTCCGTTGTCCGCGGTGAGGGCGTGTCGTCACACGCCAGCAGCAGTGCGCCGAGTGCGAGCGCCAGTAGGCGCGGCGCGACAGGGTATGCGGCCGTGCAGCCGGTCACGACTGGAAACACGCGGCGGATGTACCGATCGGTCCGGGCGTTGCGCCCGACGCAACGCGGTCAGTCGGCCATCACGTTTTCGGCTTGCGGTCCCTTCTGGCCCTGCGTTACTTCCATCGTCACTTTCTGGCCTTCCTTAAGGGTTCGGAAACCCTCCATCTGGATCGCCGAGTGGTGGACGAACACATCCTGGCCGCCCTCGCGTTCGATAAAGCCAAATCCCTTATCATCATTAAACCACTTGACGGTTCCCGATACTCGCTCGCCTGACATATCAACCTCTTTTTCTTGATTCGCCGTCAGCAGACGGACCGCTGCCCCGACCAGCACGAGGCTCGGATTATTTTACTCACAAAATCTGCGGATCGCTCGCGATTCAGGGTACATTCCGTGGCGCATACGACAGCAGATTCGTAACCTGGAGAAAACTTTCGTCGGCGGTTTTTATTGCGCTGCAACAGGCTTTGCGGAAATGCCCGCGTCGCGACGGCGCCGCGTCCGATGGGTTCCGCGTTCCGCAGCTGCTATATTCCCCGGCCCCCGAACCCGTCGCATAGAACCATGGCAGATTCACAGCAGCCCGATCGACGAGACCGCGCCGTGGCGCTGTGGCTGCTCCTTCTGTGCGCGCTCGTGTTTCTGATGGTCGTCGTCGGTGGCGTTACGCGCCTGACCGGTTCCGGACTGTCAATGGTCGACTGGCGACCCATAACGGGACTGCTGCCACCGCTTTCCGATGCCGAATGGCAACGGGTGTTCGACATGTACAAAACCAGCCCGGAGTTTCAGAAAGTCAATGCGCACATGGACGTGGACGCGTTCAAGAGTATTTTCTGGCTCGAATATCTGCACCGCCTTCTCGGCCGCCTGATCGGTCTCGCGTTCCTCGTGCCGTTCGTCGTATTTCTTGCGCGGGGCTACATCCGGCGACGAACGTGGCCGAAGTACCTGCTGATGTTTGTGCTCGGCGGACTGCAGGGACTGCTAGGCTGGTACATGGTGAAAAGCGGTCTCGTCGACGATCCGCACGTCAGCCAGTATCGCCTCACTGCGCATCTGGTCGCGGCCTTCGCGATCTACGCGTACATGCTCTGGGTCGCGCTATCGTTGCTGCACCCGGTAAGCGCCGGGCCGCGTCATCCCCGGTTCGACCAAGCGCTGCTGCTCGCTGCGCTCATTGGCCTGACGATCGTCTCGGGCGGCTTTGTCGCCGGTCTGAAGGCGGGCACGATCTACAATACGTTTCCGCTGATGGGAGACTCGCTGATTCCGCCAGGGCTGCTAGCGCTCGAGCCCGTGTGGCGAAATCTGTTCGCGAATCCCACGACTGCGCAGTTCGATCATCGCCTGCTTGCCATCGGCACGTTCGCCGCCATCGTGTGGTTCTGGGTGCGAGCGCGTAAAGCGAATTTCGACGCTCGTCCGCGACGAGCGACAACCGCGCTCCTGCACACGGCGGTGCTGCAGGTGGCGCTGGGCATTTCGACGCTATTGGCCGGCGTGCCGCTGTTGCTCGCGGCATCGCACCAGGCGGTGGCGATGCTGCTGTTCACCGCCGCGCTGTACCTGCTGCACAGCCTGCGGCGCGCCTGATCCTCAGACCTCGGTCAGCCAGCGGTGCCGATCCGGGGCCTCACCGTACTGGACGGCCTCAAGCGCCGCTTTCAGTTTTTCGGTGTTGGGCCCGGGTTCGCCATCGCGGACGGTGATTTCCTCGCCGCGGTAAACGAGCGTACCGACCGGCGACAATACCGCGGCGGTGCCGGACAGCGCGGCCTCGTAACGGGGCACCCAGTCGAGCAGCTCCGAGACGGTGAAGTTGCGCTCGTTGACGGCGTAGCCGAGATCCGCCGCGAGCTGCAGTACCGATGCGCGCGTTTTGCCGTGCAGAAACGTCGTGTCGAGCGGTTTCGTGATCACCTCGTCATCGCTGAACAGCAGGAAATTCGCAGCGCCGGTTTCCTGCACGTCCCCGTTGGGACAGAACAGGACCTGATCGACGCCGTATTTGTCTTTGGCACGCAGCGTCGGCCCGAGCGCGGCGGCATAGTTACCGCCCGTTTTCGTACTGCCGAGCTGCTCGGTCGTGCGCGCCATGCGGTCCTCGACGAGCAGCTTCAGAGGACGAGCGCCGCCCTGGAAATAATCGCCGACCGGCGATGCAAGCACGAATAACGTCGCCTCGGTCGACGGCGAGGCCGCCGCACCGATGTTCTCCAGTGTGCCAATCAGCGTCGGGCGCAGATACAGCGAACTTGGGGGCGCCGGGATTTCCTCGACGTGATGTGCGACCAGATCGATCACCATGCCTGACAACAATTCGGCGGGTGGCACCGGCAGGAACAGGGATTCGGCGCTCTGCTGCATGCGCGCGACGTGATCCTGCAACCGGAAAATCCGCGCGCGGCCGTCTGCCCAACGGTAGGCCTTGAAGCCCTCGAAACAGGTGCTTGCATAATGCAGCACGTGCGCCGCCGGATGAATCTCGAGCGGCGCCAGCGGTTCGAGGCGCGGCCTCTGCCACGCGCCGTTCTCGTGCCGGGCGATTGTCAAATGGTCACAGAAAACCGTGCCGAACTGGGCCATGGTTATGAATCTTCGGGTAGGCCGGGGGCGTAACTTTGCAACAATTGACCTGCGATCGCTACCCTACGGGTCGGTCGATGAGATCAAAACGTCGGCGGCGTGCAGGCCGTGATCAGTTCGCACACCTCCGAGCCGGGATTGCGAAAGCGATGCGGCAGATCGCTGCGGAAATAATAGGCGTCCCCTTTGCCCAGCATCGATGTTTCCCCGGCAACGGTCACCTCGAGACGTCCGGCCAACACGATGCCGCATTCTTCGCCTTCGTGCGTCATCGCGTGTTTGCCGGTGCCGGCTCCGGGCTGGTAGCACTCCTTCAACAGCTGAATCGAACGATTGCTGAGATTCGAGCCCACCTGAAGGTAGGAGACGCCGCCGTCGGCGATTTCCGTGAGCTCATGGGCCCGAAAAACGATGCGCTCGCGAACCTCGAGGTCGTCAGCAAAGAATTCGGCGAGGCTGATGGGAATGCCGCCGAGCACTTTCTTCAGCATACTCACCGTCGGATTCAGACGCCCGGCCTCGATCTGCGAGATCGTGGCATTTGCGACGCCGGAGACCCGGGCGAGCTGCCGTTGCGACATGCCAACTTGCGTGCGCACCGCGCGCAGGCGCCGGCCAACGTGCTGATCCATCGAACACCCCCGTAAAACTGTTCTGTAAACTGAACATCTTTACGCCATGAGAGAATAAATTCAATAACTTATAAACAGCTACCTAACCGATTGTTTAACATCACGAGTGGCGATTACACTGCCTGGATCACCCCGTCACCCCAGGAAATGCGCTGAACATGAGTACCTCGCCCATCGATACCTCGGCATTCTGGATGCCCTTCACTGCGAACCGCGATTTTCAGCGACGGCCGCGCGTCATTACCCGCGCAGCGGGCCACCATTACATCGACGCCGACGGCAGACGCCTCTACGACACGTTTTCCGGCCTGTGGACGTCCGGGCTCGGGCACTGCCACCCGCGCATCGTCGAGGCCGTCCAGGCGCAGGTGGCAACGCTCGACATGTCGATGGCGTTTCAGGTCTCGAACGACAAGGCGTTCGAACTCGCCCGTCGGGTTACGGACCTCGCGCCCGCAGGGATGTCGCACTGTTTTTTCACGAATTCGGGATCCGAGGCCGTCGATACCGCGCTCAAAGTTGCGCTCGGCTACCATCGCGCGCGCGGCGAGGGTCATCGCACGCGCCTGATTGGACGCGAACGCGGCTACCACGGCGTCAATTTCGGCGGCATGTCCGTGGGCGGGATCGTGCCGAATCGCAAGATGTTCAGTGCGAACCTGATTCCGGGCGTCGATCACATTCGCCATACGCTCGATCTCGAACACAACGCAATGACGCGCGGTCTGCCCGAGTGGGGGGCGCACTTTGCGGACGATCTGGCGCGGCTCGCCGCACTGCATGACGGCAGCAACATCGCGGCGGTGATCGTCGAGCCGGTTGCCGGATCGACCGGCATCCTGCCACCGCCGGCCGGCTACCTCGAGAAGCTCCGGGCGATTTGTGACCAGCACGGCATCCTGCTCGTGTTCGATGAGGTCATCACGGCATTCGGCAGGCTCGGAACGCCGTTCGCCGCACAGCGCTTCGACGTCATGCCGGACATCATCACAACGGCAAAGGGCCTCACTAACGGCGTCATCCCGATGGGCGCCGTTCTGATGCGCGACAGCGTGTACGACGCGTTCATGCAGGGTCCGGAACACGCCATCGAATTCTTCCATGGCTATACCTATTCGGGTCATCCGGTGGCGGCTGCGGCCGGCATCGCGGCGCTCGACGCGTATAATGCGGAGGGTACGTTCGAACAGGCGCGCGCGCTCGAAAGCGAGTTCGAGGACATGCTGCACGAATTCGCCGATCACGAACTCGTCATCGACGTGCGCAATTTTGGACTGATGGGTGCGATCGAACTCGCGCCGCGCGGTGGCGCTCCGGGGGCCCGCGGACTCGAGGTCCACAAGCGCTGTTTCTGGGACGAGCAGCTCGTCGTACGCAACGGCATGGACATTCTGCAATTTTCACCATTTTTGAATTCGGACGTCGACGAGCTGCGGCAATCGTTTCAGGCGATCCGCCGCGTCATCGACAGCATCGACTAGTACCGGGAGGCACCATGAACGCCCGACCTGCAAAAGAGCTCGCCACGAAGCCCGTGCTCGGCCATTTCGTCAACGGCAGCGACGTCGACGACACAAACCGCCCGCTGCCGGTGACCAACCCGGCAACCGGCAAGATCACGAAACACGTCGCGATGGCGTCGCAGGATACGGTCTCAGCGGCGATCGCTGCCGCAGCCGCGGCGTTTCCGGCGTGGCGTAACACACCGCCTGCCCGGCGCGCACAGGTCATGTTCCGGTTCAAGCAGCTGCTCGAAGAGCACGCCGACGACGTCGTCACAGCGCTCACGGACGAACACGGTAAAGTTCGTGACGATGCGATGGGCGAATTCGGGCGAGGCGTCGAAGTGGTCGATTACGCCTGCGGTATTCCCGAGTTACTCAAGGGCGAACACACGAAAAATGTGGCTGCAGGGATCGACAGCTGGTCCGAATTTCAGCCGCTGGGTGTCGTGGCCGGCATCACGCCGTTCAATTTTCCGGCGATGGTTCCGATGTGGATGTTTCCGATGGCGATCGCCTGTGGCAACACGTTCGTACTGAAGCCGTCGGAGAAGGACCCGAGTGCGCCGCTGATCCTCGCCAGACTGCTGTCCGAGGCAGGCCTGCCGGACGGCGTGTTCAATGTCGTCAATGGCGACAAGGAGGCCGTCGATGCGATCCTTACGGATCCGCGCGTCGAGGCGGTCAGTTTCGTCGGCTCGACGCCGGTGGCCGAGTACATCTATCAGACCGGCACGCGGCACGGAAAACGCGTGCAGGCACTCGGAGGCGCAAAGAATCACGCGGTGGTCATGCCGGACGCGGACATCGACAATGCGGTCAGTGCACTGATGGGCGCCGCGTACGGCTCCTGCGGCGAGCGCTGCATGGCGATCTCGGTCGCAGTGTGCGTCGGCGACGAGACCGGAGACGCGGTGGTCGACCAGCTAAAGACGCGACTCGCGTCGCTGAAAGTCGGTAACGGCGTGGACAGCAACAACGACATGGGGCCGCTCGTGACGAAGGCTCACAGGGACAAGGTCAAGAGCTACGTTGACCTCGGCGTCGAGGAAGGCGCTGAACTTGTCGTGGACGGCCGCGCACTCAGAGTTCCCGGGCACGAGGACGGATTTTTCCTTGGCGCATGCCTGTTCGACCGAGTAACGCCGGACATGCGCATCTACAGGGAGGAAATATTCGGACCCGTGCTGTGCGTCGTGCGCGCGGAGTCCGAGCAGCATGCGATGCAGCTGATCGACGACCACGAATACGGCAACGGCACC
>JBFHXQ010000023.1:0-14546 GCA_041598895.1 Woeseiaceae bacterium
TTACGGGTGAGCTTGCCCAGAATCACTCGCATCTGCGCGTACGGAGGGATATTGCGCGCGTCAAGACCGTAATCAACGAATTAAAGCGTGCTGCAGGTGACAGCAAATGAGTGACGAAAAGCAAAGCGCCAAGCGCACGATCGTCGGCCGGGTCGTCAGCGACAAGATGGACAAAACCGTATCGGTTGCCATCGAGCGTCTGATCAAACATCCGATGTACGGCAAATATATCCGCCGCACCTCAAAAGTTATGGCGCACGATGCCAAAAACGAATGCAAAGCAGGCGACCGGGTGGCGATTTCGGAGTGCCGGCCGGTATCGAAAAACAAGTCCTGGGCGGTCGTAGATATTATCGAGCGCGCCACGGACAGCTAGTTACCTATCGGAATGCAGTCATGATTCAGATGCAAACAGTGCTGGAGGCGGCGGACAATTCGGGTGCCCGTCGCGTGCAGTGCATCAAGGTCCTTGGTGGCTCGAAACGTCGCTATGCCGGCGTCGGTGATGTCATCAAGGTCAGCGTCAAAGACGCCATTCCCCGGGGCAAGGTCAAGAAGGGCGAGATATACAACGCGGTCGTCGTTCGCACACGCAAAGGCGTACGTCGTAAGGACGGATCGCTGATCCGCTTCGATGGTAATGCCGCAGTATTGCTGAATGCGAGGCTGGAACCGATTGGCACGCGCATTTTCGGCCCCGTTACTCGCGAGCTTCGCACGAACCGGTTCATGAAGATCATTTCACTGGCGCCCGAGGTCCTGTGAGCGCATATCGCGACGGAATGGAAGATGAATAAGATCAGGAAAGGCGACGAGGTTGTCGTAATCGCCGGCCGCGACAAGGGTCGGCGAGGCACAGTGTTGCAGGTCTACAAAGACGGCCGCGTGCTCGTCGAGGGGATCAACCTCGTGAAAAAGCACACGAAGCCGAATCCCAACGTCGGTGAGCCTGGCGGCATAAAGGATAAGGCGATGCCGCTGGATATCTCCAACGTGCTCGTCTTCAACGCGAAGTCCAAAAGGGGTGAGCGAGTCGGTTTTCGTACCGACGAGAACGGCGGAAAGGTCCGCATTTTCAAGGGCTCCGGCGACGTCGTCGACATTTGACGAACGAGGCACGGCAGAAGTCGAGACGAGTAAATGGCAAGACTAGAGGAAAAATTCAAGACGGAACTGGTCGGTGAGCTTCAGAGCAAGCTGGGCCTGAGTAATCCGATGCAGGTTCCGCGAATCAGCAAGATTACGCTGAACATCGGCGTTGGCGAAGCGATTGCTGACAAGAAGGTGATCGATAACGCACGCAACGACCTGGAAAAGGTATCCGGCCAGCGCCCGGTTACCTGTGCGGCACGCAAGTCGGTAGCGGCGTTCAAAATTCGAGACGGGTTTCCGATCGGCTGCAAGGTTACGCTGCGGCGGGAACGCATGTACGAGTTCCTGGATCGTCTAGTGAACATAGCGATCCCCAGAATTCGCGACTTTCGTGGCCTTAATCCAAGATCCTTCGATCGTCAGGGCAATTACAGCATGGGCGTTTCGGAACAGATTATTTTTCCGGAAATTAACTATGACGAGATTGACGCGCTGCGTGGCATGGACATCACGATCACAACCACAGCGCGAAATCCGGAACAGGGACGAGCGCTGCTGGAGGCGTTCAATTTTCCGTTCAAGCGGTAGCTAATCGCGGCGCAAAAAAGTAGACAGGAAATTCCGAATGGCAAAGAAATCCATGATTCAGCGGGAAATCAAGCGGGCCAAGCTGGTCGCAAGATACGCGGAAAAGCGCAGGGCATTAAAGGCAATCATTCACAATGTGAACAGCGGTGACGAAGAGCGTGCCGTTGCTCAGGCGAAACTGAACGCATTGCCGCGCGATTCCAGCCCGGTGCGGCAAAGAAGCCGGTGTGCCATTACGGGCCGTCCGCATGGTGTCTATCGCAAATTCGGTCTTGGCCGCAACAAGCTGCGGGAAGGTGCTATGCGCGGCGAGATTCCAGGCCTGACCAAGGCAAGCTGGTAATTGGAGATGAACGAATGAGCATGAGCGATCCCATAGCCGACATGCTGACGCGCATTCGCAACGGCCAGAAAGCGCGCATGGTCAGCGTCTCGATGCCCGCGTCGAATGCGAAAATTGCCGTTGCGAACGTGCTGAAGCAGGAAGGTTATATCAGCGATGTCACGACGGATGGTGACCGCGCATCGCGGACACTCGTCATCGAGTTGAAATATTTCGAGGGCAAGCCCGTTATCGAGCGAATCGAGAGAGCGAGCAGGCCAGGGCTGCGGATTTACCGCGGCAAAGACGAGTTACCAAGGGTGTTGGGCGGTCTCGGTGTTGCCGTGGTCTCGACGTCAGCGGGCGTGATGAGCGATCGCGAGGCGCGGGAAAAAGGTGTTGGAGGTGAGGTTCTGTGCATCGTTTCCTGATGCGCTGACGATCACCTGGGCGAGATACAAGGCTATGTCAAGAATTGCGAAAGCGCCGGTGGACTTACCGGCGGGCGTCGAGTTTTCCCGGAACGTCGACGTCGTGACTATCAAGGGCGCGAAAGAGTCGCTGACGTTGACCCTTAACAGCGAAGTGGAAGTCAAGCAGGAAAATAGCACGCTGCAGGTAGCGCCTCGCTCCGGTTCGCGGTTCGCAACTGCGGTTGCGGGCACGACGCGCTCTCTGCTTGCAAACATGGTTCAGGGCGTGACCAGCGGTTTCGAGCGCAAGCTGGAGCTCGTTGGTGTCGGCTACCGTGCGCAAGCGCAGGGTAAAAAACTCAACCTGACGCTCGGTTTTTCGCACCCGGTGGTCTACGACATTCCCGACGGGATATCAGTCGAAACGCCCAGCCAGACCGAAATCGTCATCAAGGGTGCCGACAAGCAGAAGGTCGGGCAGGTCGCGGCAGAGATTCGCGCGCATCGCCCGCCCGAGCCGTACAAGGGCAAGGGTGTGCGTTATTCGGACGAGCGTGTCGTCCTTAAGGAAGCGAAGAAGAAGTAACGGTATCAAAATCATGAAGCTCGACAAAAAACAAAACCGATTACGGCGCGCGCGCAAGAGTCGCGCCAAGATCCGGCAGCTCGAGGTTGTTCGTCTGAGCGTGCACCGCACGCCGCGACACATCTATGCGCAGGTCATTGCGCCGGATGGGGGAAACATCCTGGCTGCGGCATCGACGCTAGAGCCCGAAGTTCGGAAGGGAATCAAGAGCGGTGGAAACGTCGAGGCTGCAGCGATCGTCGGGGCGCGGATTGCCGAAAAAGCCAAGGCGGCAGGCGTCGATACCGTTGCTTTCGACCGCTCCGGCTTCCGATATCACGGCCGCGTCAAGGCGCTGGCTGAAGCCGCACGCGAGGCGGGGCTGAAATTCTAAGAGAGGATTATTGACGGCAGAGCTGCCGTCGGGACCAGACTATGGCAAGAAATGAACAAAGCTCGACGTCGGATGACCTGATCGAAAAGCTCGTGACGGTGAATCGCGTCGCCAAGGTCGTTAAAGGCGGGCGCCAGTTCGGATTTACCGCGCTGACCGTCGTCGGTGACGGCCAGGGACAGGTCGGTTTTGGCTACGGCAAGGCACGCGAGGTGCCGATCGCCATTCAGAAAGCGATGCAAAGCGCCCGCAAGAATCTGATCAGCGTGAATCTGAACAACGATACCTTGCAGTACGCGAAAAAAGGCCGTCACGGCGCGACACGGGTGTACATGCAGCCAGCATCCGAAGGCACCGGCGTCATTGCGGGCGGCGCCATGCGTGCGGTTTTCGAGTGCGCGGGCGTCAGGAACGTGCTGGCCAAGAGTTACGGTTCGCGCAATCCGATCAACGTCGTCAGGGCAACGATCAACGCGCTGTCCGACATTCACTCACCGCAGGCAATTGCTGCGAAACGGGGCAAAAAGGTTAAGGAGGTCGTCGCCGGCTGAATGGCGGGCACGACACTTCGGTACATAGCCGTATCAGAGACGAAGTCATGGCAAAGCCCAAAGAACTGAAAGTGACCCTGGTCAAGAGCAAACATGGCCGACTGCGGAGCCATAAAGCCTGCGTTGCGGGACTGGGCCTGCGCAAGATTCGCCAATCAGTGATGGTTGCCGATACGCCCGAGAATCGCGGCATGATCAACCGTATTTCATACCTCGTTGAAGTAGAGGAAGCCTGACATGCGTCTAAACGATCTCTCTCCCCGAAAGGGCGCCCGCAAGCCTGGCAAGCGCTTCGGGCGCGGTCACGCGGCTGGTCAGGGCAAGACGAGCGGCCGCGGTCAAAAAGGTCAGCATTCGCGGTCGGGTGGTTTTCACAAGGTCGGTTTCGAAGGCGGTCAGATGCCGCTGCAACGTCGACTGCCAAAAGTCGGCTTTCGCTCGCGCAAGGCGCGGCTGACGGCCGAGCTGAGGCTGCACGAGCTTGCGATTCCGGGCACCGAGGTGATCGACATGGAGGTGCTCAAAAAGGCGAACCTCGTCCCGGCATTCGTTGCCAAGGTCAAGGTCATCAAATCCGGCACGATCGACAAGGCGGTGACGCTAAAAGGCATTGCGGTCACCAAAGGCGCCCGCGAGGCCATCGAAAAGGCCGGCGGCAGCGTCGAATAATCGAGTATTTACGTGGCGAAAAAGCCCCAGCAAAATCCGGCAGACATCGCAAAGGCGGCGAGCAAGCTGGCTGATCTAAAGGCCAGAATTCTGTTCCTCGTCGGCGCGCTGATCGTGTTCCGCACCGGTACTTACATTCCTGTGCCGGGCGTGGACCCTGTTGCGCTCGCCGATTTTTTCGAGCAGCAGGCGGGCAATCTGCTGGGCATGGTGAACCTGTTTTCCGGCGGTGCCCTGTCGCGCTTCGGAATTTTTGCGATGGGCATCATGCCGTACATCTCGTCATCGATCATCATGCAGATGGCCAGCCATATTCTTCCGAGCCTGCAGCAGCTCAGGAAAGAGGGTGAGCAGGGACGACGCCAGATCATTAAATACACCCGTTACGGCACCGTAGCGCTGGCGGCCTTTCAGTCGATAGCCGCCGCTTCCTGGCTGCAGAATCAGCCCGGTCTGGTCGTGAACCCGGGGCCGGCATTCCTGATAACCGCGTGCATCACGCTCGTCACGGGCACGGTGTTTCTGATGTGGCTGGGTGAGCAAATTACCGAGCGCGGTGTCGGCAACGGCATTTCGATGCTGATCCTTGCCGGAATCGTAGCCGGTCTGCCGGCGGCAGTTGCGGGCACGGCCGAGCTGGTGCGTAACGGCGAAATGGCGCCGGCGACGGCAATACTTATGCTGCTCGGCGGCATTGCCGCAATTATATTCGTGGTCTACATGGAGCGCGCGCAGCGGCGTATTACCGTCAACTATGCGCGTCGCCAGCAGGGCCGGAAGATGTACCAGGCGCAGAGCACGCACCTGCCGTTCAAGATCAATATGTCGGGCGTCATTCCCCCAATTTTTGCATCCAGCATCCTAATGTTTCCCGCGACGATTGCGCAGTTCTTCGGACAGGCTGCGGAACCGAACGCGGCACAGCGAATGCTGCAAACAATCGGCGCGAACCTGGGCCCTGGGCAGCCGGTGTATGTGCTGCTGTATGCAGCGCTGATCATATTTTTCTGTTTTTTCTACACGGCACTGATGTTCAATTCGCAAGATACGGCCGACAATCTGAAGCGTTCGGGTGCATTCGTGCCCGGTATACGCCCCGGAGCGCAGACGGCCGATTACATCGATAAGGTGTTGACGCGACTGACTTTTTGGGGAGCGATCTACATCGCCGGTGTGTGTCTTCTGCCCGAACTGGTGCGCATGTTCTATCCGAGCGTGCCGTTCAGTTTCGGCGGTACGTCACTTCTGATTCTCGTCGTCGTGACGATGGATTTCATGTCGCAGATGCAGGCGCACGCGATGAGCCATCAGTACGAAGGCATGATGCAAAAAGCGAACCTTCGCAATTACGGGCGTGGCGGGCAGTTACGCTGATTCGCCCGACGGACACTGGAGAACGCTCATGAAAGTCAGAGCTTCGGTCAAGAAGATGTGCCGGAACTGCAAGATCATTCGTCGCCACGGGGTGGTCCGCGTGATCTGCACCGATGCGCGGCATAAACAGCGACAGGGTTAGGTAGTTTCAGCGACAGTACTGAGGAATATGCAAGTGGCACGTATAGCAAACATCAATATCCCATTGAACAAGCACATCGTCGTTGCGCTGACTTCGATATACGGTATCGGAAGCTCGCGCGCGCAGCAGATTTGTGCTGCCGCCGACATCGACCCACAGACGCAAGTCAAGGATCTTGCCGAGCCCGAAGTTGCGAAACTGCGGACAGCGGTCGGCAGCTTTACGGTCGAAGGCGATTTGCGCCGCGAGGTATCGATGAATATCAAACGGCTTATGGACCTGGGATGCTATCGAGGCATTCGTCACCGCCGCGGTCTGCCTCTCCGAGGACAGCGCACGCGCACCAATGCCCGCACGCGCAAAGGGCCACGGCGACCAATCAAGCGGTAGCAGGATCGGCGATCACGGCTGGTCTTTCGAACCGGTAAATCTAAAAGCGAGGAGCCTGAATTGGCAGAGGTAAAGAAAAAGAAGGTCAAAAAGCATGTGGTTGACGCAATTGCGCACATCCACGCGTCCTTCAACAATACGATCATCACGATAACCGATCGTCAGGGTAACGCCCTGTCATGGGCGACGGCTGGCGGCTGCGGGTTTCGTGGGTCGCGCAAATCGACGCCGTTTGCCGCGCAGGTGGCCAGCGAAAAGGCGGGCCGAACCGCGCTCGATTTTGGCGTGAAGAATCTCGATGTCCGCGTACGAGGTCCGGGACCCGGCCGCGAATCGGCGGTGCGCGCGCTGAACGCGCTCGGATTCCGCATTCAGAACATCGAGGACGTCACGCCAATCCCCCACAACGGTTGTCGCCCGCCGAAGAAACGCCGCGTGTAGAGGCTTACGAATGGCTAGATATTTAGGACCTAAGTGTAAACTGTCCCGCCGCGAAGGTACGGACCTGTTTTTGAAGAGTGGCGTTCGCCCACTTGAGACGAAGTGCCGGCTCGAAATTCCGCCGGGCGGCGCTGCGCAGCGCAGGCCGCGGCTATCCGATTACGGTATGCAGCTGCGCGAGAAGCAAAAGCTGCGACGGATGTATGGCGTCCTCGAGCGTCAGTTCCGCAACTATTACAAGCGGGCCGCGCAGCTCAAAGGGTCGACGGGCGAAAATCTCCTGCGTTTGCTGGAGGGGCGTTTGGACAACGTCGTTTATCGGATGGGATTTGCAGCCACGCGCGCCGAAGCGCGTCAGCTCGTCAGCCACAAGAGCATCGAGGTGAACGGGAAAGTCGTTAACATTCCGTCTGCCCAGGTCAAAGCCGGCGATGCGGTCAGCGTTCGTGAAAAGGCGCGTAAACAGCTTCGCATACAGAGCGCCATCGATATTGCAAGTCAGGTTGGTCTGCCCGAATGGGTGGAAGTGGACGCGAAGAAAATGGCAGGCACATTGAAGTCACTGCCGGATCGGGAAGATATTTTGCCCGACATCAACGAAAACCTCGTCGTCGAGTTGTACTCCAAGTAAGCAGTCAGGAAGGTATTTACTCATGCAGGAATCAGTACACGAATTTCTGAAGCCCCGAGTCGTCAAAGTGACGCCGGTCAACGATCTTTTTGCGAAGGTCGTCATTGAACCATTCGAGCGCGGCTTCGGTCACACGTTGGGCAATGCGCTCCGGCGAATCTTGCTGTCGTCGATGCCGGGTGCGGCAATCACGGAAGCCGAGATAGACGGCGTGCTGCACGAATACACGAGCATCGAAGGCGTCCAGGAGGATGTCGTCGATATTTTGCTCAACCTCAAGCAGGTTGCCGTGCGCATGAACACGCGTGATGCGGCGGAGCTTCGTATATCGAAGCGCGGGCCGGGTACCGTGACGGCCGCCGATATACAGCTCGATCATGATGTCGAAATCATGAATCCGGAACTCGTCATTGCGAATCTGACGAGCCTCGGGGAACTCAATATGATTCTCAAAGTCGAGCGCGGGCGCGGCTACCGGCCGGCAACGCAACGACCGGTTTTCGAGGAGCAGGCCGGCCCGATCGGGCGTCTGCAGCTCGATGCCTCGTTCAGCCCGGTACAGCGTGTGACTTATAACGTGGAAGCCGCACGCGTGGAGCAGCGCACGGACCTCGACAAGCTGATCATTGAAATCGAGACGAACGGGACGATCGATCCGGAAGAGGCGATTCGCCGTGCGGGCGGTATTCTGCGTGACCAGCTGTCGGTATTCGTCGATCTGCAGGGACAGGAGGAAGGCGCGGGCGCACAGGCACAGGACCAGGTGGATCCGATCCTGCTGCGACCGGTCGACGAGCTGGAACTTACGGTACGTTCGGCAAATTGCCTCAAGGCGGAGAACATCATGTACATCGGTGATCTCGTCCAGCGCACGGAAGTCGAGCTATTGCGAACGCCGAACCTCGGTAAGAAATCGCTGACCGAGATCAAGGAAGTGCTCGAGGGACACGGACTCGGTCTCGGGATGCGCCTCGAGAACTGGCCGCCTGCGAGTCTGCGTCCGGAACACGAATTGACGCTGTAATCGTTTTACGACAGGACAAGTAACATGCGCCACAGAAAAAGCGGTCGCCGACTGGGCCGTAACAGCTCGCATCGCAAAGCGATGTATCGCAATATGGCGGCGTCGATTCTTAAGCACGAGACGATTCGCACGACGGTTCCCAAGGCCAAGGAGCTGCGTCGCGTCGTCGAGCCACTCATTACGCTGGCGAAGGAAGACAGCGTGGCGAACCGGCGGCTGGCGTTCAGCCGCCTTCGCGACAAGGAAGTCGTGGGCAAACTGTTTACCGACCTCGGGCCGCGCTTCAAGGACCGCCCTGGCGGCTATCTCAGGATTCTGAAAACCGGACCGCGCCCCGGCGACGCTGCGCCGATGGCCATTGTGATGCTGACAGAGCAGGCGCAGGCGCCCGAGGCGGCCACGGAGACCTGACCAGAACGGTAACGTCCGACGCGGGACGAGTATTCAATACGGCGCGGGCGCGGCATTTTGATTGCGGCAGCCGAAACCCGGGCAACGCGACCCGGGCTGCTGCCGGACGCGTCTTCACATAATGATGAACGGCATGATCGGGCTCCCTTCGAGTTCGGAGACATTTTTCGAAGCAACGTAGTTTTTTCGGATTGCGGGGTTGTGAGTCCGCTCACAGCAAAGCTGTGTCAGTCGGACTATGATGTTGTCACGAAGCTATCGGAGAGCCGACCATCAGCAGCAAAGAAGCTTTCGATGACTGCGTAATCCTGGCGCAGGATGCGTTCGATCCGGACGCCGTCTTTCTCGACGATATTGTCGACGACGACGTACTTCCTTTCCCGACGCTTGCCGTGGACGGACTGACGAGCGCTGCTGAAAACAGGACAGGAATTTTCGATCTGCGTCCCGACGACGTAGCTGCCAACGACCCAGCGGAAACTCCGACGCCGGTTCCCGAAATGGGATTCGACCCCGAACTACTGGAGGTATACGGCTGGGAAACGTCGCTCTGGCGAAAAGTCATCTCCTACTTCGGCTTCTGAATACGTATTGAACGGCCTGTGCGCTGCCTGTATGCGGATTCGCGCTCGCAGGGTGGTGCACTGCTTTGACGGCGTATCAGGGAAAGTCTACAAACGTCGCGTAATCGCATAGAATGCGCTGATGATTTTCAATAACAAGACCGTGATCATCACGGGCGGTTCCGAGGGCGTCGGGGCGGCCACTGCAAGGCTGTTCGCCGAGGCTGGTGCGAATCTGATGCTCGTTGCGCGTGGCAAAAAGAATCTCGAGGCAATCGCCGAGGAGCTTCGCGACAAGACACAGGTACAGCTGTGCGCGATGGATGTTGCCGACCCCGATGCCTGTGTCGATCTCTTCAAGAAAGCCCAGTTCGAATATGATCGCGTCGATATTCTGATCAATAACGCCGGCTATCATCAGCGCGGTTCGGTCGAATCCGTTGATCCGGTTGATCTGGGACGCATCATCGACGTGAATCTGAAAGCTCCGATTGTGCTGACGCGCCTTGCCTTACCTTACATTCGGGAGGCAGGCGGTGGCGCGATTATAAATGTGGGCTCTCTCGCCGGGCGCACGCCGGTTCCCGGCAGTGCAACCTATGCCGCCAGCAAGGCCGGTCTGCGCTCGTTCACGTACTCATTATCCGATGAGCTGACTGGCCAAAATATCAAGCTTGCGATCGTCTCGCCGGGGCCGATCGATACCGGTTTCATCATGTCCGATATCGACGCCGTTTCCGATCTGACGTTTTCACAGCCTATCTCGACAGCCGAAGACGTTGCCCAGGCGATTCTGGATCTTTGCGGCAACAATATTCTCGAGCAGTCCATGCCGAAACTGAGTGGCGTGCTCACGTCGATTACGTACCTTATGCCGTGGCTCGGTCGCATGGCGCGGCCGACATTGGAACGACGCGGCGCGCGGGCCAAGCGGGAACTGAAAGCCCGGTCGAAGGCCGCGGACAAGCCGTCAAATTGATTTCGGCACCTGATTGACGTCGGTCATTCCCGTTTCAGAGCAGGGCATCGAACGCTTTGCGCGTCAGATTCTCGCAGCTGTCCGTGCCGACGCGCACATCATCCTCGATGCGTATCCCGCCGAAAGGCCGAAGCCACGCTACCGTGTCCCAGTTCAGGTGCTGCTCGGCCGGTGAATTGCGGAGGTCTTCGAGCAGCATGTCGATGACGTAGAGCCCCGGTTCGATCGTCACGACCATATCTCTTTCCAGGCGTCGGGTGAGCCGCAGGTACGGGTGGCCGCTTGGTGGATCGACGCGAGTTCCGGATTCGTCGGACATGAAACCGCCCACGTCATGGACCTGCAAGCCAAGCAGATGGCCGAGCCCGTGTGGGAAAAACGCGGCAGTAACGCCGGTATTCACGAGACTGTCCACGGAACCCGATGCCAAGTCCACGTCGACCAGCACGACGGCGAGCAGGCGATGAGCGACGAGATGCAGATCCCGGAAGCTGATGCCCGCGTGCACGCGGTCGACGAGTTCGCGCTGCATGATGTCGAGCCGCTCGATGATGGCCTGGAAATGCTTGTCCCCATACGAGTAAGTCCGGGTCACGTCGGCGGCGTAGCCGTGAAACTGCGCGCCGGCGTCGATCAGGAACGAGCGGACCTGGCCCGGCGGGACGCGCTCGAGCTCCGTATAGTGCAGGACGGAGCCATGCTCGTTGAGCGCGACAATATTTGCATACGGCAGCTCTTCGTCGGTATGGCTTACCGCCTCGCAGTAAGCCTGGTGAATCGCATATTCCGACGCCCGCTTGCGAAACGCCGCCGCCGCGGCCGCGTGGCCGCGCGCCGCGCGCCGATTTGCGAGTCGCATGCACTCGAGCTCGTAGCCGGTTTTTCTCGCCCGCGCAAAATGCAGCGAGTTGAGCACAGACGTTGGGTTGACACGCTCGATTCCCATTGTCTTGTCAGGCGAATCGATTTCGCCAATGAGGACGCATTTTTCGCGAGCGTCCGGAAGATGCCGGGCAGCCTCGTCTGCGTCATGAATGATGCGTACATCAAAGTGCTCGGTCCAGATGCCGTCGGGTTCGCCTGGCGTGACGTGCCAGTAATCGTGCGGCCGAAAGTAGATCAGCCGTGGTTTATCACCTGGCGTATAAACGACATAGGACTGCGGCAGCCGGTCCAGCGGCAGCCAGGCCAGGAAATGCGGATTCGCCCTGAACGGATACGGCCGGTCGTCGAGGAAAGCGTACCGGACGGAACCGGAAAAGATAACTATATGGCTGGCACCGCCGATATCGAGCGCGCGATCGTGACGCCGGGTCACGGCCCCGATGTGCTGCGCATACAGCGCTGCGAGATCCTGATTTCGGTCGCTGACGTCCTCGCTCATCGCTGCATGATACCGCGCGCCGCGTGCCGATCGCGACACACAGACCGAGTTTCAATCACCCGCCAATCTAGGCATCATTGAGCAACTCTCAGGTTCTGGGGAACAGGAATGCAACCGGGTCGGGCACGGGTATTCGCCCTGGCACTGATTTTGGGAGGATCGACTTTGGCGGCAGCGGAACCCGGCTATGATCGGATAACGGGGCGCAATTTCGCGTCGCGATCGGAGGTGATCGCTGCACGGGGCATGGCGGCGACGAGCCAGCCATTGGCTACGCAGATCGCGTTGGACATGCTGCAAGCGGGCGGCTCTGCGGTCGACGCGGCGATCGCCGCAAACGCGGCGCTCGGGCTCATGGAGCCAACCGGCTGCGGCATCGGCGGCGACCTGTTCGCGATCGTTTGGGATGCCGACAAGAACGAGCTGATCGGGCTGAATGCCTCCGGTCGCGCGCCGGCGTTGATGACGCTCGACTATTTTCGCGAACGAAGCATCGAACGAATCCCGCCGTATGGGCCTCTCCCGGTCAGTGTACCGGGCGCGGTCGACGGCTGGTTCGAGCTCCACGAACGCTTCGGCAAGCTGCCGATTGCGGACATCCTCGCGCCCGCTATCCGCTATGCAGACGAGGGTTTTCCGGTATCGGAGGTGATCGCGTATTACATGCAGCGCAATGCGGAGCGCCTCGGCCGATATCCGGGGTTCGCAGAGACGTTTATGCCAGACGGCAGGATGCCCACAAAGGGCGAGATGTTCCGCAATCCGCGGCTCGCAAGAACCTACGAAGCAATCGCGGCGGGCGGACGCGACGTCTTCTATAAAGGCGAGATCGCGAACAAGATTGATGCCTATATGACCGAGCACGGCGGCCTGTTGCGCTACGAGGACCTGGCGGGCCATGCGTCCGAGTGGGTCGTTCCGGTGTCGACGAATTACCGCGGCTGGGACGTCTACGAGCTGCCGCCGAACGGGCAGGGTATCGCGGCGCTGCAACTTTTGAACATACTCGAAGGCTTCGATATCGCGGCTATGGGTTTCGGCAGCGCCGAGTTTGTGCACGTATTCGTCGAAGCAAAGAAACTCGCCTACGAGGACCGCGCCAGGTTTTATGCCGATATGGCGTTTGCGAACGTGCCGGTGGACTGGCTGATCTCGAAAGAGTACGCGCGCGAGCGCCGCGACCTCATCTCGCTCGAGCGTGCTGCGAAATCGTATCCGGCCGGGAGCGGGCCGCTCGAGGATGGCGACACCATTTACCTCACCGTTGCGGACCGAGATGGCAACATGGTGTCGCTGATCCAGAGCAACTACCGCGGTATGGGTTCCGGCATGACGCCTGCAGACCTTGGTTTCGTGCTGCAGGATCGAGCCGAGCTGTTCAGCCTTGACCCCGAGCACCCGAACGTCGTTGCGCCGGGCAAGCGCCCGTTTCACACGATCATTCCGGCGTTCGTAATGAAGGACGGCAAGCCGCTCCTGAGCTTTGGTGTGATGGGTGGCGCGATGCAGCCACAGGGCCACGCACAGATCATCGTCAATATGGTCGACTTCGGAATGAATCTGCAAGAGGCGGGCGACGCAGCACGCGTCCGCCACGCCGGGTCCTCGCAGCCGACGGGGGAGACGATGATGGACGGCGGCACGGTGCACCTCGAAACCGGCTTCAGCGCCGAGACACGTGCGGCGCTGGAGGCGCTGGGCCATCGCCTGGGCCCGAGCAACGGCGGCTTCGGCGGTTACCAGGCAATCCTGTGGGACGCTGATAAACGCGTGTACTATGGTGCGTCGGAAGTGCGCAAGGACGGCCAGGCTGCGGGTTACTGAACGGGCATGACTGACGAAACGTACCTGACCGGAATCACGACGACCGGCACGCCGCATATCGGCAACTATGTCGGCGCCATCCGTCCGGGCATCGAAGCGAGCAAGGATTTGAGCACCCGGCACTTCTACTTCCTCGCCGACTACCATTCGCTGGCCAAGAACGAAGACCCCGACAGGATCGTGCGTTCGACGCTCGAGATTGCCGCGTCGTGGCTCGCGCTGGGTCTCGACACCGAGCACGCCTATTTCTACCGGCAGTCGGACATCCCTGAAATCCCCGAGCTCACCTGGATACTTACTGGCATGACGGCCAAGGGTCTGATGAACCGCGCGCACTCCTACAAGGCGGCGGTTGCCGCAAACGAGGAGCGTGGTAACAGCGATCCGGACAAGGGAATCACGATGGCGTTGTACAGCTACCCGATCCTTATGGCGGCCGATATCCTGATGTTCAAGTCGACCAAGGTGCCGGTCGGGCAGGACCAGAAGCAACACGTCGAGATGGCTCGCGACATCGCGCAGCGCTTCAATCATAACTACGGTGAGACCTTCGTTTTGCCGGAAGCCGTGATCGGCGAGAACACCGCCGTATTGAAGGGTCTCGACGGGCGCAAGATGTCCAAAAGCTACAACAACACGATTCCGTTGTTTGCGCCTGAAAAGCGCCTGCGCAAGCTGATCATGAAGATCAAGACCAACAGTCTCGAGCCAGGTGAGCCGAAGGATACGAACGACAGCACGCTGTTCGATATTTTCAAGGCCTTCGCGACGCCCGCCGAGACGATGGAA